>JALYLW010000119.1 GCA_030774055.1 Acidobacteriota bacterium | reverse complement strand
TGGAGCCGACGATCGGACTTGAACCGATGACCTGTCGATTACGAATCGACTGCTCTACCAACTGAGCTACGTCGGCTCTTCGCGGGGCGGGAGCACTAAAGGAAGAGAACTGCCGAGAGACATCCTACGAACGTCATTCTAAACGTTGGATGCGCGGAGCGTAAAGCCGCGCCAGTCCGACACCCGCGATAACCCGCTGGTAATCCAATCAGCCCCGCGCCGTTACTTGGCGGGCAATAGCCCGATGGAGTGCAACCCCCTTTTTCCACTTGCACTTCCACAAAGCAGAAACCGATAATGGGCACACGTTGGCCAACGACAACCTGGAACACGAAGGCACAGTGAACCGATATCCCCGAGCGGACGCCCTGCGCATCCTTCGCATCACCACCCGGCAACTGTTGGGATGGGAAAAAGCCGGGCTGGTGGAACCTTCCGAGACCTACTCCTTCTTCGAACTGCTGCAACTAAAAAAGCTGCGCGACCTGCGAGCGAAGAAAGTGCGCTCAGCGGTGATCCGCCAGTCGCTCGAAGCGATGCAGCGCCAGGTGAGCGGCATGGTGAATCCACTGCTCGAGGCGGGGACTTTTTCGACCGGGACGCGCGTCGCCTTCCGCCATCGCGGCAAGTCCGTCGAACCGATGTCCGGACAGTTCGTCATGGACTTCGCTTCCAGGAACGATCAAGTCATCTCGTCGAAAGTCCGTCACTTCCGCGCGCTGGAAAGCTCGGCCGAGTGGTTTGCCAAGGGCATCGGCCTGGAAGAAGACCCGGCGACGCAGCTCGAGGCCATCGAGGCCTACAAGAAAGCCATCGAGCTCGAGCCGCACCACGCCGCCGCGCACATCAACCTGGGCACGCTCTTCTACAACCGTCAGGACTATGTGCAGGCCGAGGCGTTCTATCGCAAGGCCGTCGAAGTGGACCCACGCTATGCGCTGGCCTACTTCGATCTCGGCAACGTTCTGGATGAGACAGGGCGGCTGCCAGATGCCGTCCGCGCCTACAAGACGGCCATCGGCCTGGCGCCGACCTACGCCGACGCGCACTACAACCTCGCGCTCGCCTACGAAAAGATGCGCCAGCCGCGCAAAGCTCTGCCGCACTGGCGGTCCTACGTGAAGCTAGACCGCTCGGGACCGTGGGCTGTCCACGCCAAGAACCAGATCCGGCGCATCCTGGATGAAGATACGCTGCGGCTGGTCAAGCGCGTGCGCTAGTTGCCAAGTGGTGTGGACGCGGGCGCCGCGGCGACCGCGTTTTTGTTTCCTCGGAATTGTCATTCCGAGCGAGCGCCACTGAGCGCGGAGCGCGAAGGCGCGCGAGCCGAGGAAGCCCTATTGCAAATGAGATCTCACGGGGGACGGTTCGATCGGCGAGCAGGGACGGTTCGACTAGCGAGCGGCCACTTGGCGCGATAGAATCACGGGTTCCGCATTTGTTTCTTAGTAAGTCAGCAAGGACTCTGCATGTCGCAGGCTGTAGCCCCCAAGCACACCAACCCGCCGCTGGTCGCGCTCAGCGAAGACGAGCAGCTGTTTCGCGACAATATACGGCAGTTCGCCGACGAGAAGGTCCGCCCGCACGTCCGTGAGATGGACGAGAAGGGCGTGTTCGAGAAGTCCATCATCGACGACTTCTTCCAGCTCGGACTGATGGGCATCGAGATCCCGGAGCAATACGGCGGCGGGGGCGGCACGTTCTTCGAGGCCATCCTCGCCGTCGAAGAGCTTTCGCGGGTGGACGCATCCGCCGGCGTGATCGTCGACGTACAGAACACCCTCGTGAACAACGCGATGATGCGCTGGGGGAGCGAAGACCAGAAGAAGAGGTATCTGCCGCGGCAAGCCGCGGACACCGTGGGCGCCTACGCACTGAGCGAAGCCGGCTCCGGCTCGGATGCCTTCGCGATGCAGACCAAAGCCGAGCTCAAGGGCAACGATTGGGTGCTCAACGGACGCAAGCTCTGGATCACCAACGCCAAGGAAGCCGGCGTCTTCATCATGCTGGCGACCGTCGATCCGAGCGCGGGATACAAGGGCATCACCGCGTTCATCGTGGAAAAGAGTTTCCCCGGCTTCACTGTGGGCAAGAAAGAGGACAAGCTCGGCATCCGGGCTTCGTCTACCTGCGAGTTGATCCTCGAAGATTGCAAGGTGCCGAAGGAAAACCTGCTGGGCGAGAAGGGCAAGGGCTACAAGATCGCCATCGAGACGCTGAACGAAGGACGCATCGGCATCGGCGCGCAGATGCTGGGCGTGGCGCGCGGCGCCTTCGAGTACGCGTTGAAGTACGCGCAGGAGCGCAAGCAGTTCGGCAAAGCCATCGCCGACTTCCAGGGCATACAGTTCCAGCTGGCGCAGATGGCCACCGATATCGAGGCGGCGCGCATGATGGTGTACAACGCGGCGCGCATGAAAGATGCCGGCATGGACTTCGTGAAAGAAGCCGCCATGGTGAAGCTGTTCGCTTCGCAGGTGGCCGAGCGCGTTACCTCGCTGGCCATCGAGATCTACGGCGGCTACGGATTCACCAAGGATTATCCGGTGGAGAAGTACTGGCGCGATTCGAAGATCGGGAAGATCTACGAAGGCACGTCGAACATGCAACTGCAGACCATCGCGAAACTGCTGCTGGGAGGGAAGTAGCGTGAGCGACGAACGCCGCGCGTATCCGCGCTTCGAGGTTTCCGAACACGCCGTCGCCATGGACGAGAAGGGCGCCACGCTCGGTCGCGTCTCGGTGGCCGGGGGCGGCGGCATGACCATCCACGCCGAATCGCGCGCCGTTGCTGAGGCGCTGAAGCCGGGACGCAGGCTCACCGTCACGGTGGTCGAGCCCGACAACAAGGTCTCGAACACGGTGGACGTCGAGGTGCGCTATAGCCGCGGTTCCGAGATCGGCATGCAGTTCGTCAGCGGCAAATAGCACTTTATCGCGCCACGAATGAGCGGCGCTTTCGCTAGGCAATCCTCCCGCTTTAGGGCTACACTCTCCGCCAATCGCGCGGCCCCGCACGCAGGTCCTCACGCCGCGCACTCCCAGGCCCTCGAAGCGCTACCCACAGGAGATACGTTGGCGCAGGACCCTATCCGCCAGTTGCTGGACTTGGTCGCCGTGCACGGTTTCTACCTCTCGCTGCTGGAGAACGTGACCGGCGAAGCGGTGCCGGTGCCGCGCGGCGCCGCGGCCGCGGAGCGCGAAGGCACGCCGGTGGAGCAATCCATCTCGGTGTTGCGGCGCTGGCTGAACATCCTCGACATGGCGATCTCGCCGCCCATGTTCCGCGACGCGCTCAGAGACACGCTCGACGTCGCCGTGGCAGAAGCCCTGTTGCGCTACTACGTGCTTAAGACCTCGCACACCGACGTGGACCGCGACAAATGCGACTTCATCAACACCTTCCTGTATCGCGCCTGGCGCAAGCGAAGCGGGAAGAGCGAGGCCCCGGCCGAAGCGGTGGAGATCGGGCCGGGGGAAACCCTCGCCTTCGAGGGCGAGATCTACGTGATGCTGGGGGACGTGGAGCCGCCCGAACTGCCGCAGGAGCACCTGCAATTGGCCCGCGAGTTCGACCACCTGCTTCCGGAAGTGGACGAGTTCTGCCACTTCGACAAGGTGATGGACTCCGGCATCCTGGGGCGGGTGCGCGATATCAAGCACTCCTTCGGCGCCTCGTTCTACCATCCGCACGTGCTCGCCAACACGGCGGTGTACAACGCGTTCTTCGGACGCAAGTTCGACGAGTTGTTCGCCAAGGCGGCGAGCGAGATCAAGAGCTTCGCGCAGACGGTGCAGCAATCCGGCGGCTCGATGCACACCCGCCTGAATGACGAAGTGACGGTGCAGCAGCTGGCGGAACTGCAGGGCGACGAGATCCACCACGCCGAGTACGGCAAGGCAGGCGCGCAATTACGCAAGGTCGCCGACTTCAAGAGGGTTGTCGACATCAAGCGCAAAGGACGCTACACAGCGGCGCTGCCCATGGATTCACTCGCGGTGACTGGCGCGGTGAGCGGCCGGGGGGCGAATGCGGTCCCCATTTCGCCGGGCGCTCCTAGCGCGAAGCAGAGTGCGGAGCCTGGGGCGGAGACGCATGGCGGGCAAGGGCTGCGTCCCTCGCCGGTGGATACGCACCGTGGCCCGACCTCGGCCAACAAGCAGGAAGACAACAAGGTGCAGGGCACGATGGACATGATCCGCCATTTCATCCTTGCCGCGGACAAGAGCTTCGCCAACGTCGTCCCGCTGCGCAATGCCAGGGTGCTGGTTACTCCTGCCGAGGTCGATGCCTTCCGCAATCCGTATCTCGACGAGAAAAGTTTCCGGGCTGACTATGCCGAGCTCATGCGGCGCATGGTCGCCACCATCGCCACCATCATGATCGAGCTCGAGGACTACAAGCTCAAGAGAACCTCGGCGTACTTGTGGAAGCAGCACGCCGATTCGCTTAAGTACCTGCTGGAGAACACAGCGAAGCTCACCACTGAAGCCAAAGACTTTGCCAGCGTGTGCGAACGCCGCGGGCTCGCCGATAAGGTACGGATGATAGAGGCCACCAGCGAGCGCCTGCAGCGGCAGGCGCAGGAAGTGGCAAAGGTCTTGCAAAGCTGACCTCTCCGCCGTCAGTCGAGGAAGCGGTCCTTCCACTGCGCTTCCGGCAGCGGACACTGCTCATATTTCCCGAACCAGCGATAGCGCCGGTGCGCGATGAGCGAGTAGATACTCTTGCGCAGAGAACGCGGCAGCCAGCCCGCCGCCGCGGCCGCCGCGCGCAGCGGCCCGCGGATACGAGCAACGATGTAGAGTGCGGCGTCGGCACCGCTGAGTAAACGCTCGGCCGCCGTGCCGGGCGCGAGCACCAGGTACATCGTCTCCGTCGCTTCTCGATCGTTTGCGCGGCGCGCGAGCGCGGCGCGCGCGAACTCGCCTTGCAAGGGCGCGAAGTGGAAGATGCCGGTGGGATCGCGCCGCAGGATCATCCGGACCAGGCGGTTGCACAATCCGCAAACGCCGTCGTAGAGGATGATGGGATGTTCCGCGCCGTCCTCTGCATCTCCTGCCGGATTGAGCGTGGCGCTATTCGTAGCGCAGTCCCTGGATAGGGTCGAGCTGTGAAGCGCGGCGCGCGGGGTAATATCCGAAGACGACGCCGATGCCGACGGAGAACAACGCGCCGGCAACGAAGATGCCGGGCGTGAGTTTGGTGGGGAAGTGAAAG
>JALYLW010000118.1 GCA_030774055.1 Acidobacteriota bacterium | reverse complement strand
CCGCCGCAGTGCTCGCCATCCTGGCAGGCTTCGGTGGCTGGTTCGCGCATCGTCCAGCGACGGTGCAGGTGATGCGGGCGACGGTCTCGTTGCCCGCGGGGCTGCAGTTGAACAACGAAGGCTCGCTCGTCCTTTCCCCCGACGGCAAGAAACTGGCCATCGCCGGAGGTGGGGGCGGCAAGTTGCAGATATTCATCCGCTCGCTGGATTCGACCGCGTTGCAGCCGCTCGCCGGCTCCGAGGGAGCGACCTATCCTTTCTGGTCGCCAGACAGCCAGTACGTTGGTTTCTTCGCTGACGGAAAACTAAAAAAAGTTCCGGCGGAGGGTGGCACCGTGCAGACCATCTGCGACGCCGCCGACGGGCGCGGCGCCTCGTGGAGTGTGGATGATGTCATCGCATTCTCGCCCGGACCGTACGAGGGGATATACACCGTCCCCGCTGCCGGGGGCACGCGCTCCGAACTGACAAAAGTCGCAGGACAGGGCGCGGGATTGTCGCACCGCGTGCCCGTCTTCCTGCCCGATGGCCAACACGTCCTCTACTTCCTGCTCTCCGCCAGCGGGGCCACCGCCGACGAAGGCGTTTATGTGGTCTCGCTCAAGGACAAGAAGAGCACGAAGGTGCTGAACGAGCGGAGCGCAGCCATCTACGCCGAACCGGGCTACCTGCTGTTCATCCGTGATGGCAACCTGATGGCGCAGCGCTTCGACGCGAGCGCGCTCAAGTTGGTGGGCGAAGCCACACCCATTGCGGAAGACGTGCAGTTCAACGCCATCCGCCGCACCGGGACTTTTACCACCGCGACGAACGGCTTGCTCGTCTACCAGGCGGGCGCCCAGGGCGGCAAAGCACAGCTGAACTGGTACGACATGCTCACCGGGAAAGACCTGGGGAAGGTCGGTCCCCCAGGAACGTACCAAACGGTGGACCTCGCACCCGATGGCAAGCACGCCATCGCGCGCATCGCCGATCCTCGTTCCGGCGACGTCGAGTTGTGGGAGTACGACCTCACGCGCGACGTCTTCACCCGATTGACCTTTGGCGGCACCACCATCCAAGTGGTGTGGGCGCCCGACAGCAGCAAGATCGCTTATGGCCTGAACCGGGCAGGGCGCTGGACGGTGACGGAGAAGCCCGTCAACGGCGCCAGCGGCGAGCGCGAGTTGGTGGCGGGAGGCGACGGCGAGCATGCGCCGAACGCATACTCCTGGGACGGAAAGTATCTCGCCTTCCAGCAGCGCAATCCCAAAGACCGGAGTTGGGACATCTGGATACTGCCGCTCACTGGCGACCAGAAAGCGTTTCCGTTCTTGACCGGGCCGGCGAACGAGAGCAGTGGCAACTTCTCGCCCGATGGCAAGTGGTTCGCTTACACGTCTGATGAGTCGGGGCGTCTCGAGGTCTACGTGGCGCCGTTCCCGGGTCCGGGTGGGAAGTGGCAGGTCAGCGCGAACGGCGCCTTCAATGCTGGCTGGGACCGAAAGGGACGTTTCGGCATGCTCGCGTTTCCCGGCAAGTATTTTCTGGTCCCGATGGTGGCGAAAGGGAGCGAGCTTGAGATCGGGAAACCGCAGCCGCAGCTCGGCGAGCTGAACATCGCGCAATGGAGGTACTCCAGCCTTACCGCCGACGGTGACAAGACGCTGGCGCTGGTGCCGGTGGACCAGGGCGGCGTAGCCAACGTGACGCTCGTCACCAATTGGACCAATACGCTGAAGGCGAAGAAGTAACGCGCAAGAAAAAGCGGCCCCGCAGTGCGGGACCGCGCCCCAAAGCAGAACAATCAGATCTGCGCGCACACCGCTTTGACTTCGGTGTACAGCTCGAGTGAGTCTTTGCCCATCTCGCGTCCCCAGCCCGACTGCTTATATCCGCCGAAGGGCAGCGCGGCGTCGAAGATGTTGTAGCAGTTGATCCAGACCGTGCCGGCACGGATCTTTTCGGCAAGGCGGTGGGCCTTGCTGATGTCTTTGGTCCAGATGCCGGCAGCGAGTCCGTAGATGGAATCGTTGGCGCGCGCGGTGACCTCGTTGAGGTCCTTGAACGGGATGGCCGCGACGACCGGTCCGAAGATCTCTTCCTGGATAACTTTCATCTTGTCGTTGGTGTTGACCAGCACCGTCGGCTCGACGAAATAGCCTTTGTCGCCGTGTTTCTTGCCGCCGGTCACCGCCTTCGCGCCTTCGCTCAATCCGGATTCCAGGTAGCCGCAGACGCGGTCGAGCTGTTCGGCGGAGACCAGCGGACCCATCTGCGTATCGGCCTCCAAGCCGCTGCCGACCTTGATCTTCTTGGCCTGCTCGGCCACGCCTTCGACCACCTGGTCAAAGATGGGTTGTTCGATGAAGAGGCGCGAGCCGGCGCAGCAGCATTGTCCGTGATTGAAGAAGATGGCGCTGGCGGCGCCGCGGATGGCGCCCTTCACGTCGGAGTCGGCAAACACGACGTTCGGAGATTTGCCGCCAAGTTCGAGTGAGACCTTCTTCAGGTTGCCGGCCGCGGCCTGCAGGATGAGCTTGCCGACCTCGGTGGAGCCGGTGAAGGCGATCTTGTCCACGTCAGGATGCGCGGCGAGTGCGGCGCCGGCAGTCTCGCCGAATCCGGGGACGATGTTGACCACGCCGTCGGGGAATCCGGCTTCAGCGAAGAGTTCGCCGAGCCGGATGGCGGTGAGCGGCGTCTGCTCTGCCGGCTTCAGGACGACGGTGTTGCCGGTGGCGAGCGCAGGGCCAAGCTTCCACGCCGCCATCAGCAGCGGGAAGTTCCAGGGGATGATCTGTCCGACCACGCCCACGGGCTCGCGCTTGGTGTAAGCGAAGAACTTCGCGCCCGGCGCGTAAGGGACCGATATCGGGAAGGTGGCGCCTTCGATCTTAGTGGCCCATCCGGCCATGTAGCGGAACAGGTCGACGGCGAGAGGGACGTCGGCGGCGCGCGCGATGGTGAGCGGCTTGCCGTTGTCGAGCGATTCGAGTGTGGCGAACTCTTCGAGATTTTTCTCCAGCAGGTCGGCGAGCCGCCACATCAGCTTGCCGCGCTCGGAAGCGGTCATCGTGGACCACGCGCTCTCTTCGAAAGCCTTGCGCGCGGCCTTGACGGCGCGGTCGATGTCTTCGCGGTCGCCCTCGGCGACGCGCGCCAGCACTTCGCCGGTCGCGGGATTGTAAGTGTCGAAAGTCTTGCCGCTGGCGGCGTCTGACCATTTGCCGCCGATCAGGATCTTGCCGGTCTTAGCGACGAAGCTCGAAGCCTTGGGGTCGATGGTGGGGGAGATGGCGATGCCCATGGTGCCTCCTTGGGGAACGATGCGAGAGGGGAATCGTAATCCTCTGGCGGGAAGGAACGCAAACGCGAAGAAGTAGTTAGTAGATAGGAGTTAGGAGTTAGCGAAAACCCGGCTGCGCTAACTTCTAGCTACTAACTCCTAGCTACTCCGGCGGGAGCGAGTTCACGCAGTGACTGCTCGTACGGCGCGCGCGCGATGCCGCGCTCGGTGATGATGGCGGCAACGTACTTCGCCGGCGTCACGTCGAAGGATGGGTTTTCCACCGCGATGCCGTTGGGCGCGATCTGCGTCTGGCCGACGTGCGTGACCTCGCGCGCATTGCGCTGCTCGATGGGGATCTTGTCGCCCGTTTTGGTCTCGAGGTCGATGGTGGACCAGGGAGCGGCGACATAGAACGGAATGCCGTGCGCGTGCGCCAGCACGGCCACCGAGTAGGTGCCGATCTTGTTGGCGACGTCGCCGTTCGCGGCGATGCGATCGGCGCCCACCACCACGGCCTGGATCTTGCCTTGCGCCATCATCACGCCGGCCATGTTGTCGGAGATGACGGTGGTGGGAATGCCGTCTTTGGTGAGCTCCCACGCGGTGAGGCGCGAGCCTTGCAGCACCGGGCGCGTCTCGTCGGCATAGACGTTGATCTTCTTGCCTTGCTCAAAGGCCATGCGGATCACGCCGAGCGCGGTGCCGTATCCGCCGGCAGTGGCGAGCGCGCCCGCGTTGCAATGGGTGAGCACGCCGCCGGAACTGGGCATGAGCGTGGCGCCGTGCCTGGCCATGGCTTCGTTGGCGGCAAGGTCTTCCACATAGATGGCCTTCGCTTCTGCGATGAGGGCTTCCTGGATGTCCGCGACCCGCTGCGATGCGACGGCGCCGAACTTGTTGCGCATCCGGCGTATCGCCCAGAAGAGATTGACGGCGGTGGGACGCGTGCCGGCGAGGACGTCGCAGATCTTCGTGAACTGGCGGGCGAACTCCGCCGGGTTATCCGTCTTCAGGTTGCGCGCGCCGAGCGCGACGCCCATCGCGGCGGCAACGCCGATGGCGGGCGCGCCGCGGACGAGCATGGTGCGAATGGCGTCCGCTACTTCTTCATAAGTGGTGCAGGTGACGTAGACCTCTTCCACCGGCAGCTTGCGCTGGTCGATGAAGCGGATCGCGGGGGTCGCCCCGCCGTCTGTCCCAGCGTCCGCTCCGTCTATCCATTCGAGGGTCTTGATCATGCGGCGGGTGTCGCCTGTTTCGCTGGTTGGAAGAGCTGGACCAGGTACCCGTCAGGGTCGGCGACGATAGCGAGCTTGCCGAAGCCTTCGTCGCGCGGCTCCATCACGACTTTCACGTTCTGCCAGCGCAGGTTGTCGAGCACCATCCCGAGGTCCTGCACCTCGAAGCCGAAGGTGCAGCCCGTCGTCGGCGCGACCTTCGCCTCTTTGCCTTCGGGATGCAAGCCGAGCGTGACGTTGCCGAGGTCGAACTGGCTCCACTGCGGCGATTCCATGCCGAGCCGGAGGCCGAGGACGTCGCGGTAGAACTGCACGCTGCGCTTCATGTCCTTGACCACGACCATGATGGTGGAAAGTTTTCCGATCATGAGACCTCCTTAGTGGGCGCCATGCGTCGCCGCTGCTTCTTTCAGCCGCAGGTGTTCGGCGCGGATATCGTTGGCGGTGAAGAGGCTCACGAACTTGGCGGGAGCGGCGGCTTGCTCGACGGCGGCGCGCCCGCCGGCCTCTTCGCGCTCGACCAGGCAGAGGACGCCGGCGACCTCGAAGCCGTGCTCGCGCGCGGCGGCGATGGCAGAGGTGGTGGAAGCTCCGGTGGTGCAGACGTCGTCCACGATGACCACGCGCGCACCTTTCTCGCGGAAGCCCTCGATGCGCTGCCCGGTGCCGTGCGATTTCTCCGCCTTGCGGACGAGGAAGCCGTGAACCAGATACTCGGAGACGTCGTGACCCTTCACTCGCGCTGGAGCGCGCGTCTGCAACAATTGCGAGCTGAGCATGGCGACCGCGACCACGATAGGATCGGCGCCCATCGTCATGCCGCCAATGGCCCGCGGTTCCCACTTCTGCTTTTGGATCTCGTCATAGACCACGCGTCCGGAAAGGCGCGCGCCCTCGGCGTGAAGCGTCGTGAGCCGGCAATCGATGTAGTAATCGCTCGTGCCGCCTGACGAGAGCTTGAACTCGCCGAGCTGGAACGACATGGTCGCCAGCAGGGTGAGCAATTGGGCGCGCGGAGTCGGCATAGGAAGGTGTAGCGTAGCACTCAGCGCGTGAGAGCGTCCATGTTGCGGAATCCGCCGGTCTGCAGATAAAGGATGGCAAGCAGCGTGGCGTTATACGCCATGTGCACCAGCGTGCTGGCCGCCACTGACTGGAAACGGGCGCGTACCAGGGTGAGCGCGAAACCTACCAGGAACAACGAAAGCAGCGGCGCCCATGCCAGCGCCAGTTGGCTGGCGTGCAGCAGCGCGAAGCCGAGCGAGGTAAGCACCAGCGCCGCCACCACTCCGAGATGCCGGTTCAACACGGGATAGAGCAGTCCGCGGAAAAGCAACTCTTCCACCAGCGGCGCCACCAACACGCCGAAGGCGAGCATGACGAAGGCGGCAGCGCGGGTCTTGAAGAACTCGTCGATGGGCAGCTGCTTGGGGATGGGAAGGAATTGTCCCAGCAGCAAGATGGCGAAGGCGAGCGCCACGCCCGCGCCCACCAGCGTTACCCAGCGCTCGCGCGGCCAGGCGAACGGGATGGCCTCGGCGAGCGAGCGATCGTAGCGCGCGATCATCAACATGTGGACGAATGCGATCAACAAGAGATAGGCGATGGTTTGACCCGGGACGAGGATGACCGCGTTCTTGGCCAGCGTTGTCAGCGGGACGCCCGCGTATCGCGGCAGCGAATGCGCGGTTAAGACAGCCAGTGCCGGCACGATCAGCACCAAGAACAGTGCCGAAGTGAAGACGAGGAAGACGTCGAGGAGTCCGAAGACCGGAGATTCGCGCGGGATGGCCGCCGGCGGCCGCGCCGGCGTGAGGATCTCCGGCGTGGGCTCCGCGAGCGGCTCGTCCGGAACGGGTTGGAAGGGAGAGGACAAGGAAGAAGTGTAAATGTTTTATCGCGCTTCGGT
>JALYLW010000117.1 GCA_030774055.1 Acidobacteriota bacterium | reverse complement strand
CGCTATGCTTCGGCTGCCGTCGTTTCGGGGAACTTGAGTTTTGCTTTGGAGAGCGATTTCGTCAGCATGTCTTCCACGATCTGCTCTTCCAGGTTCTTCGCCATCGCCAGCTCGCTTACCAGCAGGTAGCGCGCGCGGTCCAGCATCTTCTTCTCGCGGAAGCTGAGCGGCTTGGTCCGATTGAGGATGAGCAGGCTCTTCAGCACGCCGGCCACCTCGAGCAGTGACCCGGTCCGCATGCGGTCGGAGTTCTCTTTGAAACGGTCTTTCCAGTCGGCATTGTTCAAGCACTTGCCGTCGGTGAGGAAGTCCAGGATCTTCTGGATCTCGCCGTTCCGGACCACCCGCCGCAGGCCGACGCTCTCCACATTGTGGAAGGGCACCATCACCTTGAGGCTGCTGGCTTTGATCTTGAGGAGGTAGAATCTCTCGACGTTCGGACCCATCGTGCGGCTGGAGATCTGCTCGATCACGCCAACACCATGATTGGGATAGACGACCTTGTCGCCGATCTGGAACCCGTTGCTGCTGCTGCTCATGAAGGGCATCCTAGTGGGATAGTGGGGGGCAAGTATCGGGGGAACGACTAGACCCGATTATAAGCGAGAGTTGTGGAAAAGACAACTCAGGCTGCACCCGTGCTGGGGCAAAATCCAGCTAACTCCTTATGCCAGAGCAGGCTGAGGTCACAGGTTGATAACCCCTGCCGGTGAGCTGGCGTATAATCCCACGTATTCCAGCGTTCTGCCTCCAACCGCCGGGAAAAAAGCAGGAACCTCCCAAAATGACTCAGCACGTTTGGAAAAAGCTCGAGGACGAGATCATGACCCTCGAGCACGAGCTCACTCATGAGCTGCCCAAGGAACTGAAGAAGGCGGTGGCCATGGGTGACTTGAGCGAGAACGCCGAGTACCACATGGCAAAGCAGCGCCAGGAGTTCGTGCGTGCCCGCCTGGGCCAGCTCAAGAAGCGTATGGGCGAGCTGTCGCTGGTCAATCTCAAAGACATTCCCAAGGACAAGGTCGCGTTCGGTTCGACCATCAAGATCTACGACTCGACCAAGGATGAAGAGATCGAGTACAAGCTCGTCACCAGCGAAGAAGCCGACGTCACCAAAGGATTGATCTCGACCACCTCACCCATCGGGCGCAGCCTGATGGGTAAGAAGAAGGGCGATACGGTGACGGTGGTGACGCCGACGGGAAACCGCGAGCTCGAGATCCTGAAGCTGAAGACCATCCACGACGAGGCGGGGAGTTAGCGGTGAGCTGGACAGGGGCATTCGGACGGGCGTCCCGCGTGGTGTTATATGCCATCGTCCGCGGGCTTGCGCTCACGCGCATCTCGCCCAATGTGCTGACCTTCCTCGGGCTGGTGATCAACGTGATCGCCGCCGTGCTCTTCGGTTTCGCGAACGCTGATAACCAGCAGCGCATGTTCCGCTACGCCGGCCTGGTGATCATCGGCGCCGGTATCTTCGACATGGTGGATGGCCGCGTGGCGCGTGCCACCGGGCAGGTCACTCAGTTCGGCGCATTCTTCGATTCGGTGATCGACCGTTATAGCGACGTCGCGCTCTTCTTCGGACTGCTGGTCTACTACGCGCGCGCCAACCGCTTTTTCTATCTTGTGCTTACCGCGCTGGTGATGGTCACCTCAGTCATGGTGAGCTACACACGCGCGCGCGCCGAATCGCTGATCGGGACGTGCAAGGTGGGGTTCATGGAGCGCCCAGAGCGCATCGTGCTCATCATCATCGGCGCATTGTTCAACAAGATGGCGCCCGTCCTCTGGGTTCTAGCGGTGCTTTCCACCATCACCGTGATCCACCGCATCGCTTTCACCTACCAACGCACGAAGCGTCTTGACGAAAAACAGCAGGCACCGAGCGCCGGCGCGCATGCGGAGCCCTGGCCGGCGAAGTAGGCGTGGTTCCCTTGGGTTTGCCGGCATCGCTTTTCAAGTTCCGTTTCCTGCGCGGGCAGATATAATCGCGTTCCCCCGTCTGTGAGTCTGATGACCCGAGCAGTCACCGCAAAAGCTAAAAAGGTCCTGGTAGTCGAAGACGAACCTGCGCTGCGGAAGCTGCTGGTCAAGGCACTGGACCGCGCCGGCATGACGGTGACCACCGCCGAAAACGGCGTGGAAGCGATGCAGCAGCTGCGCAAACGCAAGTTCGACGTGATGCTGCTCGACGTCTGGATGCCGCGCATGAACGGGCTCGAGGTACTCACGCAACTGCGCTCGCGTCCGATAAAGCCGCGCGTAGTGGTGATGACCGGCGACAATCGCCCGGAAACCCTGCTCACCGCGGTGCGCGCGCAGGTCTATCAATGCATCTCGAAGCCGTTCATCACCTCCGACGTGGTGTCGGTGGTGGAGAAGGCGGCGGCGCAGTCGGCGAGTGCGCCGGTGATCGAGGTCGTGTCGGCGCGGCCCGACTGGGTGGAACTGCTGGTACCGTGCGAGCGTGAGTCGGCCGAGCGCATCCACGAATTCATGCTGCGATTGAAAACCGACCTGCCCGAAGACGTGCGCGACAACGTGGGACAAGCCTTCCGCGAGCTCTTGCTCAACGCGGTGGAGTGGGGTGGCAAGCTCGACCCCTCGCTCTATGTCCGCATCTCGTACTTGCGCACCAAGCGCATGCTGCTCTATCGCATCTCCGATCCGGGTACGGGTTTCCGTTTCGAAGAACTGGACCACGCGGCGTGCTCGAATCCGCCGGAAGATCCCGTGCACCATGTGATGGTGCGCGAAGAGAAGGGCCTGCGTGCGGGCGGTTTCGGACTGCTGATGACGCGCGCGATCGTTGACGAACTGCTCTACAACGAACAGCAGAACGAAGTGGTCTTCATCAAGTATCTCGACTGAGCGCAGTCTGCGCGAGCCGGTTACAATCCCAAACGTGAGCACACTTCCGATCCTACTGGTGCACGGGGGCGCGTGGGCGATCCCCGACGACATGGTCGAGGCGCATCTGCGCGGAGTGCGGGCCGCCGTGGCGGCCGGATGGCGCGCCATCGAGCAAGGCGCGTCAGCGCTCGACGCCGTCGAAGCGGCCCTCGTGGTGATGGAAGACGACGAGACCTTTGACGCTGGCCGAGGCAGCTTCCTTACCCGCGACGGCCGCGTGCAACTCGACGCCCTCATGATGGATGGCGGCACGCTGCGGGCCGGCGGTGTGGGATGCGTGGAGCGTATCCGCAACCCCATCCGCGCTGCCCGCAAAGTGCTGGAGGAAAGTCCGCACGTCTATTTCGTGGGCGAGGGCGCGGAGCGTTTCGCGCAGGAGCACGGCATCGAACTCTGCCGCAACGAAGAGTTAGTCATCGAGCGCGAGGTGCGGCGCTTGAAAGAGTTCCAAGCGAATCCGACCTCCGACAGCGAGCAGGAGATATTCACCGCTGACCTGGTCGAAGGGAATCCCGGCTCGCCCGCGACCTCGCACGACACGGTTGGGGCAGTGGCGCTCGATGCGGCCGGGAACATCGCGGCGGCGACTTCGACCGGCGGCACATTGAACAAGGCTCCGGGTCGCGTGGGAGATTCCTCGCTGATCGGCTGCGGCTGCTATGCCGACAACCTGAGCGCAGCGGTATCTACGACCGGCTGGGGCGAGCCGATGATGAAGCTGGTGCTAGGTAAGTGGGCGGCCGACCTGGTCGCGGCCGGCAAACCGCCGGACATGGCCGCGCCAGCGGCGATCACGTATTTGAAATCGCGGCTGAACGGGCACGGTGGCATGATCCTGCTGGACGCGAAGGGCCACTACGGCATCGCACACAACACGCCGCGCATGGCGTGGGCACGCAAGAGCGCCGCGGGCGAGGCTGCGGGCATCCAAGTGTGACGTGCGAGCCGCGGATCGGTAACCGCGGTACTAGGCTGATTCAGCATCTTCTTATCTTGCCACCCGAGTAGTACCTGATATACAACGTTCCCCACCTTTACTTCCCCAGCGAGTGGATCCGGGCGCAGCCTGCGCCATATGAGGGTTGGAGCGACTATGAAAACGACATTGCGAATCGTCAGTGTGTTGTGCGTGCTGCTGCTGCTCACGTGGAACGCGCCGGCGCAAGATGCGTCCACCGCCCAGTTGCATGGACTTGTCCGCGACCCCAAAGGCGCGCTGGTGCAGGGCGCGAAGGTCACGGTGAAGGATGAACAGCGCGGGCTAGAGCGCACGACGACGACCGACCAGAACGGCGAGTACCAATTGCTGCAACTGGTGCCGGGACGGTACACCGTCTCGGTGGAGGCGCCCGGATTCGCTAAGTGGACTTCGAAGGACGTGATCCTCACGATCGGGCAGGCCGCCGAGCTTCCGGTAGCGATGTCGGTGGAGTCGGCCACGGCCGAAGTAACAGTGTCGGCGGAAGCAGAACTGATCGAGACGCAACGCAGCTCCGGGACCACGACCATTGGCCAGGACAAGATCGAGAATCTGCCGATCAACGGCCGCAATTACATCAACTTCTCACTCACCGATTCGCAGGTGGCTCGCGACACCGCGCCTTCGATCGGCGCGGCGCCTACCTCGGGCTTGAACTTCAACGGACAGCGCGCGCGCAGCAACCTGGTGAACATGGACGGCGCGGACAACGTGGACGCTTCGGTCAACGGCATCCGCTCCACCGTCTCTCAGGATGCGGTGCAGGAATTCCAGATCATCAAGGACGGATACGCCGCCGAGTACGGCCGCGCCTCCGGTGGCGTGGTGAACATCATCACCAAGTCGGGCTCGAATGCGTGGCACGGCTCGGCCTTCGGCTATCTGCGCAATCGCAACCTCCAGGCGCAGAACCCATTCACCAACGTGCCTGATCCTGCCTACACGCGCGCGCAGTATGGCGCGGCTTTCGGCGGGCCCATCGTCAAGGACAAGACGTTCTACTTCGTCTCTTACGAAGGCACGCGCCGGCACGAGACCGGGTTCTCGACCATGGGCGACGATTGCAACGGGGGCGTAACGTGTTTCGGCCTGGTGACAACCGATGTCTCCAGCAAATTCCTGGCACCGGCGGGGAGCTTCGTGATCCAGGCAACGCCGGCGCAGGCAGCGGTGCTGGCCGCGCTGCCTCCAAGCGCGACGTCGCAGGCGTATTCGTTCTTTGTCGGCTCCGCTTCCGCGATCGGCCTTTACGGCACGATGGTGGGGAACACCGGAAGCATCGGACTGAACAACACCCTCTTCAATCTCTTCGGTGGTGCTACCCCCAACTTCGCCAGCAGCTGCAACATCGTCACGAACATCCTGTGCCACGGCCTGCCCGGGCAATACGCGCCGTTGAACCTGCAACGCGGCAACTATCCGGTGTTCGAAGGGACGAGCCTGTGGTCAGCGCGTATCGACCATCACTTCACCAACAACAACACCGCCATGCTGCGGGTAAACGTCTCACCCTCGACGCAGACCGGCATCCAGGTGAATGCGCAGAACCAGAACTTCGGACAGAACGCTTACTCGCGCACCTCGATCCAGACTTATCGTGACGCCGCCGGGACAGCGCAGGATACGTGGCTCATCGGCAGTAACAAGGTGAACGAGTTCCGCTTTCAATACGCCCGCCGCGGACTCAAGTATGACTTCAACACGCTGATCCCGGAGGGCGGCGACGTCGCGGTGAACATCGCGGGCTTCGGATTCATCGGCCGCGAGCCGTTCTCAGTGGTGGACCGGGTGGAGCAGCGTTGGCAGTTCGCCGACAATTTCTCCTGGGTGCATGGCAATCACACGGTGAAGTTCGGCGCCGATTTTCAGTACATCCCGGTGGACGCATCGTTCACCGTGAACTTCGGCAACGTCTACAACTTCGGCGCGCTCTCGGGCACGCAGATCGGCTTCCCGGGATTGCCGGGCATGTCGCCGGTGCAAGCTTACGGCTTTGGCGTACCGTCGACGATGGTGCAGGGCATCGGCAACCCGCGCGCGTCCTTCAATGTGAAGCCGGTGGGTTTCTACATCCAGGACAGCTGGCGCATCCATCCGCGGCTCACGATGAACATCGGCGTGCGGTATGACGTGGAGTTTTCAGAGAAGAGTGCATTCCCGAACACCTTGTCGGCGGATTCCTACGCTGCGCTTGGGATCCAGAAAGGATTCGGCACCGACGCCGACAACATCGGGCCGCGCATCGGCATTGCGTGGGACCCGTGGGGTGACGGCAAGACCGTGGTGCGGGCAAACTACGGCATGTTCTACGACAACCCGCTGCTCGGTCTGTTGTTCCTGGGCAGCGCGACCGATGGCGTGGGCACGCCGCAGCTGATCCTGTTCGGCGGTTCACCTTGTAACAGCGTGGCGGTGCCGAGCCCGCTCAACCTGAACGCGACGAACGTGTTCCAGGGCATCTTGGGAACAAGCCATTGTCTGCCCCCGGGCGCGGCGACGAACATGGGCTACCTGCCCAACCAGCAGCAGTTCGATTCTTTCGATCCCACCTCTTCGTTCATCAACCAGAACTATCTTGACCTCGCCGGCGGCACGTTCCAGCCGCTGTCGATGCAGCCCTTCGGTTTCCCCGAGGGCGAGGGGTTCGAGCACGCCTACACGCAGCAGGCCGGCTTGAGCGTCGAGCGCGAACTGGGGCGCGACTGGTCGCTCAGTGTGGCCTACAACTTCGCGCACGGTTCGCACCTCAATCGGCCGATCAACGCGAATCCGGTGCGGGGCGATCTGTTGGTGCAGAACTGGTACCGTGCCGTGTTCATCGATGGTGTGCCGATCACAACGAGCCCGCTGTCGATCACGACTTGCGACCCGGCGCACAACATCTACCCGGCGGCGCTGACGAGTTTCTTCCGTCCGTCAGGGCTGAATCCGTCCCTAGCTCCGGTGTTCGGTGCTGGGTGTACGGCGGCGGCGGCCGCATTCCTCGTGAGCCAGGGCCTGGGGACGAATGCTCCGACGTGCGCGATCAGCCCGCAGTGCATCCCGTTCAGCGACATGGTGGCGAACTACTCGAATGGCAGCTCGGTGTACCACGCCCTGACCACGAACCTGAAGAAGCGCATGGGCAACCACTGGGAGATGCTGGCCTCGTACACCTGGTCGCATACCATCGACGATTCGACCGACCTGCAGTCACTACTCTCGCCGCAAGACAGCTACTTCCCCTACAAGGAGCGGGCGAACTCGACCTTCGACCAGCGGCATAAGCTGGTGGTCAGCGGGATCTACCAAAGCGGCCGTGTGGGTGAAGGATTCTGGGGACACGTGTTCAGCGACTGGACGATCGCGCCGCTGATTGAGATCGCTTCCGGACGGCCGTTCACGATCCTGACGGCAGAGCCGGTGAACTTCCAGTTCTCGCCGAACTCGTCGCGGCCGAACATCGTGCCGGCGGGCACAGCAACGAACTCGTGCGGCTTCGCGGCGCAGGCCTCGACCTACTCGCCGACGGGCTTCTTCCAGACGCCATGCTTCATCAACGCGGTGATCGCCGGTGGTGGCACGTTGAGCCTCGACCAGCTCGACGGCAACCTCGGACGCAACACTGCGACCAAGCCGATGACGGTGTTCAACGACATCCGCGTCGCACGCCGCATCCATCTCAGCGAGCGCGTGAAACTAGACGCCATCGCGGATATGTTCAACATGGTCAACCGCTTCAACGTTGCGGACGTGAGCCCGCTCTGCTCCTCGACCTCATGCACGGCGGGGACGCCGAGCGCGGCCTTCGACCCGCGGCAGATCCAGCTCGGACTCAAGCTGACCTGGTAACTAAGCCGATCGAGTGACACGTGACGGGCTCCGGGTGACCGGAGCCCGTTGCTTTTGGTCGCGACCATTTAGAATCGCGGGATGGCCAAGAAGGTCACAGGCGCGAAGACGCCAGGACGTGGCGACGCGACGCACGCCGTCCATGCGGGCGAGGACCGGCACGGGCGCCGGGCGCCGCTGACGACTGAGATCGTGCAGTCGTCGGTGTTTGTCCTGCCCAAACTCGATGACCTGCGGCGCATCGCCAACAAGCAGGATGAGGGCTACCTCTACACGCGCTATGCCAATCCGACCATCGCGGCAGCCGAGAAAAAGATGGCGGCGCTGGAGAATGGGGAATGCTGCGTCATCACCTCGAGCGGCATGGCCGCGATCCTCTCGACCTTCCTCACGCTGTCGAGCGCAGGCGATGAGATCGTTTCCATGCTCGACGTCTACGGCGGCACGCTCAAACTGTGCGAGAGCGTGCTGACCCGTTGCGACATCAAGACGCACTTCGTCCCCTTCGATGAGTTGGGAAAGGTCGAGAAGTACTTCAACCGCAAGACGAAGCTGCTCTTCCTCGAGTCGCCTACCAACCCCATACTGCGCTGCGTGGATCTGGCAGAGCTGGCGCGGCGGGCGCACAAGCACGGCGTCACGGTCGTGGTGGATAATACCTTTGCGACGCCGGTGCTGCAGAAACCGCTCGAACTGGGCGCCGACATCGTGGTGCACTCGGCTACCAAGTATCTTGGCGGACACAGCGACGTGACCGCCGGCTGCGTGATCGGACCGAAAGAGGTAGTGGAGAAGGCGCGCGACGTGATGCTCACGACCGGGGGGTCGCTCGACCCCGGTGCCGGCTATCTGCTGCTGCGCGGTCTGAAGACGCTGGAGCTACGCATGCTGCGGGGTTGCGAGAACGCGGCGCGCATCGCGGAGGCGATGGCGCGACATCCGCGGGTGGAAAAGGTGATGTATCCCGGACTTGCGGGACATGCGGGTCACGACATCGCGAGGAGCCAGATGCGGGGTTTTGGCGCCATGGTCGCGTTCGAGATCAAAGGAGGAAGCACGGCGGCCGAGAGGTTCATTGATGCGCTCGAACTCTGGTACCTGGCGACCAGCCTGGGCGGAGTAGAGTCCACGGTGTCGTATCCCATGCTGTCCTCGCACTTTGGTACATCGTCGGAACGGCTGAAATGGCTGGGGATAGGGCCGGCAACGGTCCGACTCTCCGCGGGCATCGAAGATGCTGAGGACCTGATTGCTGACCTAAACCAAGCTTTGGCAAGAACCTAGCTTCGGCCCCGCAGACGTCGCATTGAAAACAAGCAATCGAAACTAAGAGTTTTCAAGGATTGACCGTCTAAGAAACAGGGTAGTAGATTGGGCTTTCCCGAATGCGTATCGACTCCCGCCGATCGCGCAATCGTGGAAGCCATTCGATAATCACCTATGAGCCTGCGCAAAGCCTGGTTGCTGCTGCCGCTGACGGCCACGCTCTTCTTGACCTCCTGCGAGGAGAACAAGAAGGCTGCGTCGACCCCGCCGGCGCGAGCGACCGCCCCTACACTCACCGCGAGCACAGCTCCCCCTCCGCCGATCCAAGCGCCTGCCAAGGCGAAGGTCGATCCGGTAGAGCAAGTGTTGGCCGAGGCGGAGAAAGCCTATGCCGCCGGCAAAGCGAACTATGCCGCCGGCCACATGGAGGCGGCAAAGCAGGACTTCGACCGCGCCGTGAATGTGTTGCTGCAGTCGCCGGTGCCGGTGAAATCCGATGAACGGCTGGAGACGGAGTTCGACCGCGTGGTCGAGGGCGTCCACGAACTGGAGATGGCCGCGCTCAAGGAAGGGGACGGCTTCACCGAGCAGAAGTCGGAACCGGCGCCGATCGATGAAGCGAACGAGGTCACCTTCCCGGTGGATCCGAACGTGAGGGCGAAGGCGGAAGCGGAGTTGAAGAACACGCGTTCCGACCTGCCGCTGGTGATGAACGATGAGGTCGCAGGCTACGTGAACTTCTATTCCACCCGGGGGCGTGGGACGCTCGAGCGCGCATGGACCCGCGCCGGACGCTACCGCGACATGATCTCGCGCGTGCTGAAGGAAGAAGGCGTGCCGCAGGACTTGATCTACCTGGCAGAGGCAGAAAGCGGGTTCGTTCCGCTGGCGCTCTCGCGCGCGGGAGCGCGCGGCATGTGGCAGTTCATGGCGTCGCGGGCCTCCGGCTACGGCCTGGAGCGGAACTGGTGGGTGGACGAGCGCCAGGATCCGGAGAAATCGACGCGGGCTGCGGCGCGCCACCTGAAGGATCTCTACAACCAGTTCGGCGACTGGTATCTGGCGATGGCAGCTTACAACTCCGGCCCGGGGAATGTGCAGCAAGCGGTGAAGCGCACCGGGTACGCCGACTTCTGGGAACTGTATCGCCGCAACGTGCTCCCGAAAGAGACGAAGAACTACGTTCCGATCATCGTCGCCATGACGATCATCGCCAAGAATCCCTCGCAGTATGGTTTGGAGAACATCACTCCGGACCCGCCGCTCGAGGCGGACGTCGTACACATCGATTACCCGGTGGACCTGAGGCTGGTGGCCGAGGCGGTGGACGCTCCCGTGGATGCGCTCCAGGAACTGAACCCAAGCTTGCTGCGCATGACGACTCCCAAAGAGGGTGGCTTTGACCTGCGCCTGCCCGCGGGGTCGAAGGAGAAGTATCAAGCCGCGATCACTGCCATTCCGGCGGACAAGCGCGTCTCCTGGCGGTTCCATCCGGTGCAGGCGGGTGACACGCTGGCGAGCATCGCAAAGAAATACCGTACCACCGCGCGTACGGTCGCGCAGGCCAACGGGATGGGTGAGGACGACGAGATCGGCGGCCAGTCGAAATTGATCATCCCGGTCGCGGCAAGCAACGGCCGCTACGGCACGGGCGAGCCGATAGCGTTCTCGAAGAGGCCGTTCCGCTATCGCGTGCGGAGAGGCGATACCGTGCTCTCGGTGGCCGATGACTTTGGCGTGCCCGCCGACCGGCTGCGCAAGTGGAATCATCTGCGGGGCAATGATCTGCGCAAGGGACGCATGCTGGTCATCTATAAGCCGGTGGACGCCGAGCTTGAGGCCAGTGCGCGCAGCCGCGCCACGCGGTCCTCTAAAGCGAAGAATACAAAGGGGTTGGCCGCAAAGCCACAGGCCAAGGTCTACCACAAGGTCCGCATCGGCGAAACGTTCTACTCGATCGCCAGCGCCTACGGCACGACGGTGGAAGCGCTGAAACGTGATAATCCACGGCTCTCCGCCAACCTGCACCCGGGCGACACACTGGTCATCCGGACGTCCGCAGATTGAGTGGCGTAAGTTGACACGCCACTCCCGGTTGCTATAATCCGCGCCGGTTTCGGTTGGAGTAGACTGATTCGCTGTCTCTGCTGTTCGGTGTCGCAATGACCTACAGGAGGACGCATGACGCTCGATGACCTGGCCCTCTACGCCCGCAACGATGACGATATGGACGACTTTGGGGAATCGGCTGCCTATGCGGAGCCCGATGAGTACGAAGAGGAAGAGGAAGAAGAAGAAGAGGCCGTGATCACCGGCGGCATCCCGGCGGGCGGTGTCTCGGGTGGCGGCGACGCGATGCTCGGGGGCGGCGGCTCGGCGCGCGGATCCGGCGGCGGCGCAAGGAAGAAAGCCGCGCCCAAGAAGGCCGCGTCCAGGAAAGGTCGCGCAAAGAAAGGCGGCGCGAAAAAGAAGGCGAAGAAGTCCACTTCGCGCCGCAGCAGCGCAGGCCGGATGAAGAAGCGCGGCGGGACAAAGAAACGCGCGAGCAAGAAGAAGAGTGGCTCGCGGAAGAAGGCGAAGAAGCGCGGTGGAGGAAAGAAGCGCCGCCGCTAGCGGGAATCGGAAAACGTCGAGTGGAAGGGCCGCGATCCGCGGCCCTTTTCTATTTCCTGCCCTGCACGGCGTTGAGGCAGCGACCGTAGAGTTCGAGCAGATGACCGGCGAAGTCCTCTGCGGCTTTCGGGCCGCTCGAGCCTTGGAAGCCGGCGCCGGGACCGCCCGCCTTGCCGTAGCCGGTGGTGATGGCGATGAACTTCATCAGATCGAGAGCAATGTCTTCGTTACGGCGCGAGCCGACGGTGATGCCTGCTACGTCATCCATGAGTGCGGTCCTCCGGGGAAGGTCTTCGCCGAAAAATCAGGCGAAGGGATGCACCGATTATACGGCGGGGCGCCGATGGCGAAACTATGCCTCGATGGCGACGTGGCAAACGCGGCCCACGATGAAGTCGGCGACCGTCTTGCCTTCCTCGATATCGATGACGTTGGTCGGATAGGCGTGATTGTGTGGCCGCAGCACCAGATTGGCGCCATCCTGATCCACGTACTTGATGGTGCAGCCGCCATTGCGCCGCACCGCGTACATGTTCTTGTCACTCTTGCGATAGGGTGCAAGCGAGTTGTAATGGCGGTCGATGAGCACGGTGGCGCCGGGCAACAGGCGCGGATACATGCTCATGCCATCACGCTCGTCGACCTTGATGAGCACGAAGCGCCGCCACTCGTCGCGCGGCGAAGCCATGTCAGAGCGCAGGCGCTTGAGGAATGTCTTCTTGAATTTGAGGATCTCTTTCACGTCTTCGTTCGTCACCAGCGGTTCACCGGCGGCGATGGTGCCCTCGACAACCAGGACATTCTCAAAATCGTCTTCGGAGGGTGGGAGGATGCTGGCCCGCTTGTTGATCTCGCTGGGATCGAGCAGATCGAGCACCGAGAGATGCTGCACGGTCAGCACTTTATCCAGGCCATCGAGCGAAAGCTGGCGCTTGCGGTTGAGGAAATTCGAAATGTGGGCCTGTTTGAATCCGGTCTGATCGGCGAGGCGAAGGCCGGTCAGTTGTCTCGCGTCGATGCGCTTCCAGATCTCGCGGCGCAGGTTCTCTTGCAGCGCTTTGAATTTCATAAGAGGCCTCAAAGGTGATTTCCACAGCCGTCCGCGACTATATCATGGCGCTATAAACAGTGCAACTCGAATAGGACAAAGCAAATAGAGTTCTTGCTTCCATCGCATCGCGAGTTATATAGTCGCGTCACGATATAGCGCGATCCGGCGTGAGCAGAAAAGAACAGGAACACCATGCAGAGCCCCAATGAACCGGCCCCCGAAAGCGGCGCCACCTTCCTTGAGTTCCGACGCAAGATACAAGCCGCGGAGGTGCTCTGCGCTTCGCTCGAGCGGCTGATGGGCACTCTACACTTCAGCGGGCGCGTGACCGTAGTGGTACAGAACGGGCGTGTGCTGAAGTCGGGATATGAAGAAGGCTACTTCACGCGCAGGAAAGACGTGAGGATGTTGTAGCGGACGCCCGGCCCTTGGCCGGAACAATCAAATAGCCGGCAGGTCATCGTAACCGAAACGAGCCCTGCGTCACGGAGCAGCAACCACGCTCTGTGCCGCAGGGCTTTTTCATTTGCGCTCACTTGTGAACGTTGTTGTTGCAGGAGGAGGAGAAGTGGACGAGAGCAGGCAAGACGTACTCATACGCATGGAGCTGAAGTACTGCGAGGCGTGCGGCGGGCTGTGGTTCCGCCGTGAAGAATGCGACCAGATCTATTGCCAGCGCTGCGCCGAACGCATGGGCGAGATCGCCGTGGGCAGGGCAGGCGCCCATGCTTAAGCACGTAAGCCCCACCGCTCAACCGACGTGGCAGGTGCCCAAGGATGAGTTGCGCATGTATCGTGCTCACGCCATCGGGCTGCTCCGGCGCTATTTCCGGATGTCGCTGGAACTGGGCCGGCTGCCTTCCCTGGTCGGACGCGAGATATTCCGCGCGCGAGTCAGTTCCTATCGCGCCGCCAGCTTCGAAGACCTGGTGATCTTCGTGACCGACGTGGAGCGCTGTGTCGAACGGCTGGATGAGAAGTCGCAGTTGGCGATCGCGCGCGTCATCTTTCAGGAGTACAGCGTGGAAGAAGCGGGCCGCATGCTCGGCTGCACTGAGCGCTCCGTCCGCACACATCTGGCCGGAGGACTGGATCGGCTCGCACACATCTTCCTGCTTCGCGGTCTGCTCCACCCGTTCGCGCTGCATGAAATCGCGTGTCAAGAGCCGAAAAAGCAGCTTTTCTCCGCAACTCACTGAGCGGTCGAGAAATAGAGTTACAAGATAGTTTTCCGGTTTGCCCCTCGCGGTCTGCTATGCTTAAACAAGAGTGAAAGAAAAACCAAGCGGGCGCTTACGGCGCCCGCTTTTTATTTGGTGCGACGACGACCACCACGAATAGCGCGGCGCCGACCACGAACGGCTAGAATGGGATGGAGAAGGTTCTCCGTTCTTCGTTTCTGGCTTCGAGGTGGCTCAGCGCGCATGGACATGACGTGGATCACCGACCGGATCGCGGTCGGCGGCGGCATCTGGACCGACCAGAAGATGATGGAAGTGGTCGGGGCCGGGGTCACGCACATCATCGACATGCAGATCGAGTTCGACGACACGCCGCTGGCGCGTCCCTATGGCGTGGAAGTGCTGTGGAACGCGGTGGACGACGACTTTCAGCCCAAGCCACCGGAGATCTTCCAGCGCGGGGTAGAGTTTGCCACCGAGGCGCTTGATGGGGATGAGAAGCACAAAGTATTCATCCATTGTGCCGCCGGCGTGCACCGCGCGCCGATGATGGCGCTGGCGCTGCTGCGCGCGCTGGGCTGGGGCCTACAAGAAGCGCAACAAGTGATCCAGGCGCGGCGGCCGGTGGTGGATTTCGCTGACGTGTACGTGCGCAGCGTAGAAGACTTTGTGGCCGCGTATGCCGGCGTGACCAAGCAATCCAAGTAAGGTAGTCATCCCTTCTGCCCATCAGTAAACTGACCGGCTGGACTTCCGGCTGGAAGCAATCCTCATGAGAAGACTCTTCGACACACGCCGCCCCTTCGGGCGGTTTTCGTATTTTCTGATCTCGCTGGCGGTTGCGGTCCTGGGCGCGCGGCTCGATGCGCAGGCACCGCAAACCACGCAGATCACCGACATCGTCTATCGCTCGAACGGCACGCCGGCGCAAGGCACCATACTGATCTCCTGGCCGAACTTCACGACGGCCGACCACAAGGCAGTCGCGTCCGGGCGGCTCAGCGTGACCATCGGGACCGGCGGCACGGTATCGGTCGCGCTGGTGCCGAATGTGGGCAGCGATCCGGGGGGCACGTACTACAAGATCACCTACCAACTCGACGATGGCACGAACTCAGACGAGTACTGGGCGGTGCCTGCGACGGGACCGACCACGATCGGGGCGATCCGCTCGAAGATCGTGCCGAGCGGCGTAGCCCTCCAGGTCGCCTCACGACAGTACGTGAGCGAGCAACTACTACTGAACGACACGACGCTGCTGCACACCATCGGCGACGAGACGGCCGACGGCATTAAGACCTTCCGCAGCAATCTTGTCTTCGCGGGCGTAACGGCTTCCGCTCCCGGCGTCTTCACTGGCACGCAGAACCACCATCCGTTCCAGTTCATCGTTGGGAATCAAACGCTGAACCAGCTTTGGGTCGGCCCTAACAATTTCTTCACTGACGCATTGGCGACGCTTATCACGATCCCTCCCGGCTCCAGGGTCTATCAGGCGAATGCCCTCAATGCCAGCGTGATCAACAATTCAACCTTTGGCGCTTCCGGCTCACCCGGAGTTGGCGTATTCGGGAACTGCATGGCGAACGCCAATGGGGCACATTGCTGGGGCGCGAACTTCCAAGCTTGGGCTGCTGCGGGGAAGACTGGCTCTTATCTGGTCGGCGTCGAAGCGGACGTGAACCCGCAAAGCACCTCAGACACCGTGTGGGGGTATACGGCGCATGGAGCCTTCTTCGCCCAGCCTGCCAGTGCTTATGGCTTTCTGCTAGCAGCACCTACGCAGACCGGCCGATGGACTGCTGGGTTTGTCTCCTCGCAAGGGGCCATCGTTTCTTCCAACACCATTGGAGAGGGAGCAGCGCTAAATATTGGGGCAGTCGCAGCCGGGACATCGCAACCCTCACAGAGCATTAGCTTCGATTATTACGACACCGCGAGTGTGTTGCGAGAGAACCGGCTAAGAGTCCTTCCCACCACAGCATTTCAGTTCAGTAGTCTGAGCAGCCCGCGCGTTTGGAACATCGATATCGCGGGCGCGCAGCTGCAAGAGTTGCAAGATGCTGTGGTAGAGGTACAAATAGCACCTTCTGCCGCTGCCAATTCGTGGATCGGCGCGACTTCCGGGACATCTGGAGCGGGCGCCAAATGGCTCCTGGATGGTAGCGGGAATCAGACCATCACAGGGACAGCCACCGCCGCCATGGTGAACGCGGCTTCTGGGTTCCGGGTAGCAGGAGTGGCCAATGCCAACACCTTCCTCAAAGGGAATGGCACGAACTTTGTCGGCGGTTCCCCCATCCTGGCTTCCGCCGATTTCGCCAATCAAGGCACGACCACGACCCTGCTTCACGGCAACGCCGCAGGGAACCCGACGTGGGCGGCGGTCAACCTGGCCACGGAAGTCACTGGTAATCTTCCGGTGGGAAATCTCAACTCTGGCACCTCGGCATCATCCTCGACTTTCTGGCGCGGGGATAGCACTTGGGCGTCACCTGTACTCGCCTCCGCCGTCTTTGCCAATCAAGGCACGGCCACGACGCTGCTCCACGGCAATGCGACCGGCGATCCAACCTGGGCCGGCGTGAGCTTGGCGAATGACACCGCCGCCAACCAGGGCACGACCGTCACGGTGCTCCACGGCAATGCGGCCGGCCAGCCGTCGTTTGGAGTGGTCACGCCCTCCGATGCCGCCGGAAACACCAGCGGTTCGGGAAACTTTTGCCTGGTAACGGGCTGCGCGCTGGTGACGCCGACCCTAGGAGTGGCTAGCGCTACGACGCTCGGAGTTGGGCTTGTCAGCCCGGTCGGCTCTGTATTTCACGTCCGCGGTATCTCCCGCTTTGGGCGGACGGCAGATGACAATCGTTACTGGGAAGTAGACGCCAATTTCGGAACCCTCCGGCACATGAACGGGGCGATCGCGGAGACGCAGATCGGGTTCACCGGCGGCAGCTCGTGGACCGGGGCGACGAGCGGGACTGCCGGGTCGGGAGCGACTTGGCTCGTGGATGCGAGCGGGAATCAGACCATCACCGGGACAGCCACTGCCGCCATCGTAAACGCGACCACTGGATTCCGCCAAGGGACGATGACCACGGGACGTGTCCTGCGGTCGGACGGAACGAACTTCGTCTCCGCGCAGCTGGCGGCTGCGGACTTGTCGAATGGCACGACAGGTTCGGGCGCGGTAGCGCTTGCAACTTCGCCCGTGCTGGTCACGCCCGACATCGGCGCGGCTACGGGAACGTCGCTCACCCTGTCGTCCAAGCTCACCGCGGATTCGAACGGGGTCATCACCAAGTACAACAACGTAGCCACGGTCGGCGCGGGAGTCCCCTCGTTCACCGGCAGCAAGGCCGACACCGGCTTCAGCGCCACACAGGGATCGGCCAACATCATCGCGACGACCGCGGCAGCCACCCAGGCGTACCGCGTCGGCTACAACATGTGGCAGGCGACCTCCGGCTCCGGTGGCACCTGCGCGACCAATGCCACCGCCACGGTGACGATCGGATTCACGAACCCAGCGAACCAAGCACAAACCATCAATGTCCTGCTGATGAACGTACAGCCGACGCTGGGGGTCGGGACGCCTGGCGTCTTCCAAGGCGCCACTTTGGCGAGCGGAGCTACGTCTCCTACCGGTTATCAATCGGCTGAGTTCGTGGTCGTCGCTAAGGCATCTACGGCCATCACTCGCACCATCACCTGGGCCAACGGCAACTGCTCGACGCAGCCGACGGCGAGCGCTCTGTTCTTCGCTGAGGCTCTGAATTAGGGAAACGAATCCTGAACTTGCGGGCGGTACCGCTCCAAAACACATGCCCGGCGCGGTCCAGGGGCTGTTTCCGGGTCCCGGCTACACGCTGGAAGAACTGCTCGGCTTCGGGCGGGAACTGGATACGGTCGTTGCTGGGACGGGCATAACGCGCCGCGTCCTCCTGATCGAGAAGGCGCTGCGCATCCGTGACAAAGAGGGAATGCTGGTCGTACTGACGCCGAACCGGGCGCAGCAGGAATTCGAGCGCGACGTTTTACGGCACAACATCGTGCTCAAGGCGCGGCAGGTCGGCATCTCGACCTGGATCGCGGCGCGCTTCTTCATCGCGACCATCACGCGGCCCGGGACGGTGAGCGTGCAAGTGGCGCATGACCTATCGGCCGCGCAGCAGATCTTTCGTATCGTGCATCGTTTCCTGGCGAAGCTGCCGGAAGAGATGCGCCAGGGCGCGCTGGAGACGTCCCGCGCCAACGTCCGCCAGCTCGTCTTCACGCACCTCGATAGTGAGTACCGCGTGGAGACGGCGGCGGATCGTGATGCCGGGCGCGGCCTCACCATCAGCAATCTGCATTGCAGCGAGGTGGCACGCTGGCCCGGGGACGCCGCCGCTACGCTGGCCGGCTTGCGCGCCGCGGTGGCGCCGCGCGGCGAGATCGTGCTCGAGTCCACTCCGAATGGCGCGGCGGGATGTTTTTACGATGAATGGCAACGCGCGGCGGAGACCGGAGCCGCCCGGCACTTCTTTCCCTGGTGGTATGAGCCGCTCTATGTTGCGGACGCATCGCACCTCGGCCACCGCACCGAAGAAGAGCGTGAACTGGCCGGTCGCAACGGCCTCTCGCGCGAGCAGATCGCCTTCCGGCGCGAGATGGGAGCGAACTTTCGCGGCCTGGCGCGGCAGGAGTACACCGAGGATCCGGCACAATGCTTTCTCGCTTCCGGCGAGTGCGTCTTCGACCTGGCGCAGCTCGAGCTGCAGATGCGCTCGGCATGCCTGCCGATCGAAGAGAGCGACAACGGGCGGCTCCTGGTCTGGTTTCCGCCCCAAGGGGGACGCCACTACATCATGGGAGTAGATCCGGCGGGCGGTGGTCCGGAGGGCGACAACACGTGCGCACAGGTGATCGATCGCATCTCAGGCCTGCAATGTGCCGAGCTGCGCGGACACTTCTCCCTGGCCGAGAGCGCGCGCCAGGTGGCGAAGCTGGCACAGCGCTTCAATGGCGCGCTGGTCGCCGTCGAACGCAACAACCACGGGCACGCGGTGCTGATGGGCCTGGAACGGCTGGAGCATTACGCCGAGTTGTACGCGCACGGCGACGTCGTGGGCTGGCCGACGAATGCGGCCACGCGCCCGCAGATGATCGAGAACCTGGTCGCGGTAATGGCGATCGCGCCCGACCTGTTCGCCAGCCAATGGCTGCTGGCGGAATGCCGCACTTTCGTTCGGCGGAGAGACGGATCGCCCGCGGCCGCGGCCGGCGCGCACGACGATTGCGTCATGGCCATGGCGATCGCGCAACAGGTGCGCGCGCTGACTGCCGGCGACCGCACCCGGCTTCCTTAAACGGGAAGCAATGTGTTCTAGGAACACGACAGAAACGTAATACGACATATTGCGCCAACTTTATGGGTTAGAGTGGGGCGTTGCTACGCGCCGTACAACACGTGCGACGAATGCGCGGCGGGGCGCAGGCTCACTTGATGCGCGCCGACGATGAGCAGTATTACGTCGTGAAGTTCCAGAACAATCCCCAACACATACGCGTGCTGGCGAACGAGCTGCTGGTCTCGCGGTTGGCGGAGCGCGTGGGCTTGCCGGTGCCCCACGGAGTCGTGATCGAGGTCGGCGAGTGGCTGATCGATAACACTACCGAACTGCACATGCAGCTCAGCGGCGACACCCTACGCTGCCGTGCGGGGCTACAGTTCGGCTCGACGTACGCCGTGCATCCGCGGCTGGGCCAGGTCTTCGATTACCTGCCGGAGCAGCTGTTCGAGCGCGTCCGCAATCTCGACGCCTTTGCCGGGATACTCGCCTTCGACAAGTGGGTATGCAATTCGGATAGCCGCCAGGCGGTGTTCTACCGTCTGGCGCGCGAGCGCAAGTACACCGCCGTGTTCATCGATCACGGCCATTGTTTCAACCACGGCGAATGGGATTTTCCGGATTCGCCGCTCCGCGGTGTCTACGCATGGAACGCCGCATATGCGGGCGTGGCGGGCTGGCGGTCGTTCCAGCCCTGGCTGGCGCGCATCGAGCAGTTCGACGAGAGGATCGGATACGCGTGCGCCGAGGAAGTGCCGCCGGAGTGGTATGGCGGTGATACCGATCTCATCGAGCGGCTGGTCGCAAGGCTCATCAGCCGGCGTGGGCGGGTCAAGGAATTGCTGGCGGAGTTTCGGGACTGCAGCCGGGTTCCTTTCCCGGACTGGAAAGGCGCCAAATTGGAAGAACGGGCAGACGGAACTAACGGAATTCCGCAACGGAGATGACGGACGCGCCCTACAATCCTCAAGGTTCGCAGGAGACGCTGTTGGTCGAGCAACGCAAATGCGAGTTCTTTTTGTTGCGCTACATGCCGAACGCGCTCCGTGAGGAGTTCGTGAACATCGGCGTAGTGCTGCGCGACGATGCGAGCGGCGACGCGCGTGTCCGTTTCGCACCGGACTGGAAGCGGGTGCGTTCCCTCGATCCCGATGCCGACATCGAATTGCTCGACGCGTTGGCGGCTGAACTAGGTGTGCAACTGGCCGAACCCGCAAAGCGCGAGGCTTTACTGCACTTGATGGAAGACTCTTTCTCCTCCACCATCCGCCTTTCGCCGCGGCAGGCCGTGCTGACCGATTCTCCCGAGCAGGAGTTGCGCCGGCTGGCGCATGCCTACTTGGACGCGCCGCAGCCGGCAGATCCGGAGCGTCGCTCCGGAAGCGGACGTCCGTGGCTCCTCAGCCAGATGCGCAGCGCCTTCGAGCGCGCCGGCGTGTGGAGCGCACCGCAGTTCCGTCACAACATCCCGGTGGCGAAGTACTCGCGTCCGGGTGATCCGCTCAAGCTCGACTGTGGGTACCGTCCAAACGGGACGGTGAAGCTCTTCCACGCCGTCTCGCTCGAAGCTGACCCGAACCTGGCCAAGGTGCTGGCCTTCAGCTATCCGCAGGTGCGCGAGGGCATTGCGAAAGCAGAGAAAGCCGAGGCTCTGCTCACTGCCATCATCGAACCGGATCTCGACCGCACGCAGGAGGCGATCGCGTTCGCACTCGAGACGCTGGCGGCGAGCCACATCGCAGTCGTCACCGCGGCCCAAGTGGACCAGATCGCCGAGACCGCACGACACGAACTAAGACTCTAGAAACAAACCAAGAGACCGAACACTCCCCACAAAGACATAGAGACAAAGCCACACCAGGGCTGCACCCCAGCCTGGGCGCATCTTTCATGCGTCTCTGTGTCTCTGTGGTGGGTATTCCCAACCGATCATGAATCTTGCTGACAGATTGCGCGGCGCCTTGCGCCGCATCGCAGGCACTCCTACGTCCGAAGCCTTCGGGGCAGCGGGGGCGAAAGGCCGGCGCTCGTTGCCGCTGCCCTCGATCCTCAACTCTTACACCCCGCGGGTGGATGGTGGCGCGTTGCCAAAGCCCACACCGGCGAACCTGCGCCGTTTCGCCGAGATGCCGCTCGCGCGCCGGGCGATCAACGCCATCAAGGACCGCGTGGCGGGGATGCGCTGGCGCATCCAGCCCAAGAACGGCCGCGCACTCCTGGAGTTGCCGGGCGGGGAAGGGCGCATCCGCATCCTCACCGACAACTTTGACTCGCCCAATCCAGACGATTCCTTCCGCTCGCTCGCCGAGCAGGTACTCGAAGACATCATCGTCGGCGGCTACGGTGCGATCGAGTTGCAACTCACTGGCGCCGCCGCGCGTCCGCTGGCGATGTGGCCGATCGATGGCGCATCCATCAAGCTGCGCGCGGAGTGGTCGGGAGATCCCGCGGAAGTCCGCTACCTGCAGGCCACCGGACGCTTCGGCGCCGACGCGCATATCGCTCTCGCCGACCAGGAACTCAGCTACATCCGTCTGAACCCGCGCACCCATACACCGTTCGGGTTGGGCCGGCTGGAAGTGGCGTTCGAGACCGTCAACGAGTTCCTGAGCGCGCATCGCTATGCCGCGCGGCTGGCCTCGAACTCAGTCGTGCAGTACGCGCTTTGGCTGCAAGACTTGCAGCCGGCACAGCACGAGCGCCTGATCCGCTGGTGGCAGGATGAGATCGAAGGCACCGGGCGCGTGCCCATCCTCTCGGCAGAATCGAAACCCGAGGTGCTGCGCTTCGGCGCCGGCAACGACCAGGACCTGCGGCTGGCGTGGCAGGAGTTCCTCATCCGGCTGATCGCCAGTGCTTTCGATCTGCCGCCACTCTTTCTCGGCCTCGAACACGACGTGAACCGCAATACCGCCGCCGAGCTGATGGAGCAGGCGTTCCGCACCGCCATCGTCCCGACGGCGCGGCTGCTGGCCGAGCACCTCACGCGCGATGCCATCGCAAAACGCCTGGGCTGGACCGACCTCGAGTTCATCTTCACCGATGTGGACGCACGCGATGAGCGCGAAGAGGCGGAGATCCAGGAGATCCTGCTGCGCTCGGGCGTGCTGACAGTGAGCGAGGTGCGAACGATGCGTGGCCTTCCGGAACTGAAGCAATCACAACCGCAGACGACGCAAAGCCCGGGCAAGTTGCTGCCTTAACGGCCTGGCGTGTTCTGTGTCCTGCGTTCTCTTCGGCACTCATTATGCAAATCCAATCCATGGCTATCGCTATGCCCGCGGTTGCGGGGCATCCCAACCGGCTGCCGTTTCGCGGCGTGCTGACGCTGGTCGATGCGCCCAGCGAGCGCGCCCCCGCGGGAGCGCGCGGACATCGCGTACTCCTCACCCGCGCCGCCGCCGACCACGCCTTGCCCTCGCTGCTGGGCATGGGTCTCGACTACACCCCGTCACTCGACGGCCACGACGCGCGCCGCAAGGTCGGCATCATCACCGCTGCGGAGATAGTACCGAGTACTGAGTACCGAGTACCGAGTAAAAACGGGAACTCGCAACTCGCAACTCGGTACTCGGTACTCGAAGTGAGCGGCTACCTCTTCGCCAAGGATTTTCCCGACGTGGTGCGCGAGCTGCGCGCGGCGGGGAATTCACTGGGCATGTCCTACGAGGTCGCCGACGCCAAGGTGGCGGACGTCAGCGCGCAGATATGGACGCTGAACGAGGTCACCTTCACCGGCGCCGCCGTCCTGAAGAAGACGAAGGCGGCGTATGCGGGGACGTCGATCGAACTCGATGCCGGAGTTTCAAGTCTCAGGTTTCCAGGTTCGAGAGGGCGCTCTGAGATGGCGGCTCAAACGAACGCCACTCAGACAAACGCCACTCAGAAAAACGTCGCTCAGACCAACGTCGCTCAGACAAACAAGGAGAAGAAATGAACGAAGAGATCATCAACCAACTGCAGACGGCGGGCGAGCGTTTTGCCGCCGCTGCCGACGTGCTCCAACGCACCCTGGAACGGCTCGACGCGCACTCCGAGAAGATCGACCGCATCGTGGCCACCATCGAGGAGCGGGAAGCCGACTCGGATGCCGCTGCCCGCAAGGCGCTCGAAGCTCGCGTCGCGGAACTCGAGCGCGCCAACACCGAACTCAAAGCCGAAGCCGCGCGCGCCGGGGCGCAGCGCAAGACGCTCCCGCCGCTCGTCTCCGCCATCCTGGCCAAGAACGGGTATGAGCAGTCGGAAAAGGTCGAGCCCGAAGTGCTCGACAAGACGCTCGCCGCACTCTCGGTCGAGCAACGCATCGCCGTCAAGAGCGAGATGGCGCGCGCCGGACTGATCGAGTAACCAGCTCTTGGCTCTTGGCCTTTAGCTCTTGGGCCAAAAAGCCAATAGCCAAGGACCAAGAGCGCATCCCTCCACCTTTCGAAAGGAACCAAATGACAACGCAATTCCTCGATCTCCACGCGGCCGCCGATTTTCTCGGGCCGGGCGCGGTGGAGGTCAACCGCTACCAGTCCGAGATCACGGACATCGTCCGCCGCCGCGGCGCTTTCGGGAAACGCATCAAGCAAGTCCCGGCGACCGGTCACCCCTCCCGCTTCTTCGAACAGACGGCTATCCCGTCGCCCTCGGCAGCCAACGCTTTCGTGGATCCGCGGAACATCGTGGCCACGGTGAACTCGCCGACGCGCGTGGAGCGCAGCGTCCCGCTCAAGGCGCTGGTCTCGCAGATCAACTACAACCTCTTCGACATGGAAGTCGGGTCGCAGCAGGCGCAGTTCGCTTTCCTGCAGGCAAAGGACCTGGCCGACGCCGTCGAAGGCCTGATGCGCACGCACGACGTTGCCCTGTGGAATGGCAACGACACCTCGTTCTCCACGCCCACCACCACGCAGTATTACGGCGCGGCCACGCAGATCGCCGACGGCGGCAACGTGAAGACCATCCTCACGTCCGAGAGCATCGTCGACGAACTGAAGGAGACCATCGCGGCGATGGTCGCGAGTTCGAGCTTCGAGGTGCGGCCCACGGCGATCTACGCCAATCCGGTGCTGCTCGACCTGATCGACCGCGAGATGAAGACCGACTTCAACGTGGTGCTTTCGAGCACCGAGATCTCGGCCGGTCTGCGCGTGAAGACGCTCTCCACCCAGGCCGGCGAGCTACCGCTCATCCCCGAGTGGTCGCTCAGTTATACCGGCGTCCCCGGATCGGGCACGGCCGTGCTGCCGTGCTACATCGTGAGCGAGCCCATGATCGAGTACCACTGGCTCACCGACCCCAATCCGCGCGTCTTCCAGCTCGGCATGAGCGGGTCGCTCGCGCGCCAGAATGTAGTGGTGAAGTTCGGTGGCGTCGTGGTGAAGGGCGCCAGCCAAGCGCACTACAAAGTGATCGTCAATCGGTAAGAACGAGCGCTCAGCATTCAGTCCGAATGCGGGAGCTGAACGCTGACTGCTGAACTGCTGAGAGCCCAATGATCTATCTACAACCCTCCGAATACGAGATGTACGCACTCGAGAAGTCCACGCCGGCAGCGCTGGTAGCGGCGGCATCGTCGCTCATCGAAGCGCACTGCCGGCGTCCGACGTTGGGTGTGGCGCAATACGTGGAACGCGTGCGCCTGCGCCCCGGACGCAACTCCCTGCGGCTGACCTACCTCCCCTTGGCCGCGGTTGCGCCCGCCACATCTCCCTTCGTCGCGGCAAAAGCACGCTACGGCGTGCCTCGCCGCGGCGAAGGGAGCATGTGCGAGCTGGCAAGCGATGTGGCCACCGCCTACGGACTTCCCGGGGAGTGGACCACGCTCGATGCCAGCAGGCTCGACTGTGACTCTGCGACCGGCGAGATCGGTCTGCAGCAACACCCGCTCGGTCTCGCCTTCAACGAGGTCGAGATCACTTACAACGCCGGATCCGCCACCATCCCCGAGGCAGTGAGGTTCGCCTGCGCGCAGATCGTGCGCAACGCGCAGGCCACCCCTGCCCTCAACGTGCGCGCGAGCGCTATCGAGCGCATGCAGATGGAATATTTCGCTGACTCGCTCCTCGATACGGTGGTGCGCACGCTGCTCGCGCCCTTCGTGGCGCAGAAGGTGGGATGACCGATGCCAGAATACTTTGACGCAGTCTCGAGCACGCTGGGCGTCACCACGGCGCGTGCGGCGGAAGCGCTGCTGCGCGCGCTCGGCGATGGCGGCATCATCCTGCGCCTGCCACTGCCCATCGCAGGCACGAACAGCGACTTGGGCTTGGGCGCGCCGCTGACCGAGGATGTGGAACTCGCGCCGGGCGTGCTGCAGATCGTGAAGCCGGAAGACGATGGGCGGACACGTTACGAAGCCGCCGTCGCGGCGCATGCGGTAGATCAGCAGGTCGAGGTGCGGAACCTGGAGAATGCCGACGCATTGTTCGATTCCGCTCTTGGCATCGTCGCCGGTGGAAGGCTGCTACGCATCATCAATGCCACGCCGCACGCGTGCGGCGCGCGTGTCTTTCTCTATCGCCTGCAGGCGACGGGCTGATCAGCGCGGGCTGATCAGCGCGGGCTGATCAGCGAAAGTCTTCGTCGGATTCCGCTCTGCTCGGGATGTTGCCTTGCCTTGTTGCCGACTCTTGCTCCTCGGATGCCAGATGCAATACGCCGCTTATGCAATACACGAAAGATAGCTTCTATATCGCGCTGCGCGACCGGCTGGCTGCCCTCGATCCCGCGCGAACAGTGTTTCTGGATGGCGCTGACCGTCCCGCCGTGATCGTGGCAGAGAACGAGCCGGTCACGGCCACAACGCCGCTCGAGAACGCGTTCTATCTGAACTGGGAAGCCGTCGCATTGGTGGGTCCCGGCGGCGCGCGCCGGCCGGTGATGCGCCTTGAAGCGGTCATTCGATATCGCACCAGCGGCGCCGCCGAGCAGATCGGGGTGGACCGCGGCCGCGCACTGGCCAGGCTCGACCTAGAGCTGGCACAGATCCTCTCGCCGCGCTTCACCGCAAAAAAGGACTACACCCAATCGCCCGAGGTGGACCTCGAGTCCACCGTGCTGTGGACCGCGCCGGAGTTCACATCCGTCGAGGTCCGTGACCGCGAGCTGCTGCGCACGGTGCGCCTCGCAGTGTTCTTCCGCCCGGAGGTGGATCTGCCATGACCATGATGCGCACCGCCATGAATCCTGCCGGACGCCGCTGGCGCGCCTACTTTGCGCCCGTCGATCGCGTCGCCGGAACTTCGCCAGTCTTCGATCCGGCACTCGATGCCGGCTTCTTGCTCGACGCGCCCGCGACCCCGTGGGTAGACCTGGGGTGGATCGAGGACTTCAAACGCAGCTCCGCCACGGAAACCGTCGCGGTGCGTGGTGGGAGCAAGCAGGCGCTCGCTCGCCAGGCACGCAAGCAGCTTGCCGCCCAGGTGGAATTCGATTTCTGCGATTGGGGCAAGCTACAGCTCGCGCTCGCCGGCGGATCCCAGCAGATGAACGTGTTGGCTTCGGGCGCCGGGACGCGAAAGCCCTCGGGCGCAGCCGCGGTCGCCGCCGTGCCCCTGATCGCCGGTTCCACCGCGACGCAGATCATGGTGGGCGCCGGCGCAATCGCTGGATTCGACATCGGCGACCTGGTCGCCGTCGACATCGACTACGCCGCGCAGACCGGCTACGTGGGCAGCGGGCTCGCCGGCGCCTTCGTCAAAGCCGCAGCCGATGTCGGCAGCAATGCCGACTACATCCGCCGTATCACCTTCAACGTTGGACGCATCGCCGCGAAGGAGGCGACCGCGTTCACGCTTGCGCAACCGCTGCTTGGCGGCGTGCCGCCAGCCGGCGCGAAGGCCCAGAAGGTCATCGGCTTCACCGACCGCGAGGGTGGCGCGTTCTTTCAGGAGTGGTCTGGCCTGTTCATCTTCGAGAGCGAGGCCGGCGGCAGGGTCATCCTTTATTACCCGCGGTTGCAGGCGGCAGCGGCCGCGGCCGAGTCGAAAGTGGATATCGCCGACCCGCTGCGAGCACTCGCACTGCACGCGCGCTGCAACGCGTTTCCACGCACCGACGCCAACGATGCCGAGCAGGCTCTGTGCTGGCGCACCTACTATCCGGCGCCATCCGCGGCGCTTTACTGATAGGCCCAACTGATAGGCGTAACTGATACGGCCGACTGATACCCCTGGCTGACCCTCCCGACGATATGAAGTTGCTGATCGACAACACGGACTACACGTCCGCGCTGGCTGCCGATTCTCCGCCGCACGTCACGCGCAAACTGAATCGGCCGTCGACGCTGGTGTGCGCCGTCGTGCTCGCGCCTTCGGGGCCGGTCGTCCCGGTCGCGAACGCGCGCGTGGTGTTGCAGCGGGAAGACGGCGTCAAGCTGTTCACCGGATACCTCGACGCCATCCCCAAGCATGAGTACCTAGGTTGGAGCCAGCACGGCCCGGAATATCGCATGCAGCTCGCCGCCACCAGCGACGAGGTGCTGCTCGATCGCAAGCTGTTGCCGTACCGTCCGTTCGTCTCGCGGACCGCCGGCAACGTGCTCCGCCAGTTGGTGAACGATCTCCTCCCCAGCACATTCGACCTAGCGGAGATCAGCGATCTCGACCTGCTGCCCGCTTACATCTCAGACATCCAGAAATCATGGTCGGAGCACGCCGGCGAGATCGCGCTGCGGGCTCGCGCCTCCTATCGGGTGAACGATGGCGCGATCCGGCTGCAAGCAGTGGGCGCGGTGCAGCACGTCATCGCGGAAACGGATCCCGCGTTCGATCCTGACGGACTCAAGCTGGCGGCGCTACCGCGGCTGGTGAACGACGCGACCATCATCGGACGCACCGAGCCGCGGCTGCGGGTGAAGGATTACTTCCTCGGTGACGGCCTTACCCTGCAGTTCAGCCTTTCGCGCAGCCCTTTCACACGCTTCACCAGCACCCTGGTAGACGAAGAGTTTGAAGGCGCCACGCTCGATCCGCTGCGCTGGACGAAGACCGATCCCGCAGGAGCGCTGAGTGTGCTCTCCGGCAAGCTTACCGTCGCGGGCGGCACCGGCATCGACGGGCAGACCACGGTCGTCGCGACCGAACAGACGGAGCTCGGCGGCGCGCTCCTGCTGCAACACGGCGAGTTCAGCTTTACCGCGGCATCGAACCTGGTGGCGGGTGGGCTCTACACCGGCGCCATCACGATAGGGAATTGCTTTGCCGGATTTCGCATCACGCCCTCCGGCGCGCAATCCGTGATCCAGGCATTGATCAATGGCGTGGCCACCGGTCCCACCATCACCACGGTCACGAACCATCGCTACGGATTGACCACCCGCACCTACGCGGGGGAAGCCTTCCGGCGCCAACAGGTCTTCCACTCATCGGTGCATCCGGCGGGCAGCGCACGTGGAGGCGCCACTGTCGCAAGTGACGTGCGCCTGGTGCTCGAGGTCCACGACATCGATCCGGCCTCGCCCGGCTCGCAAGCTGCAGCCTCGACCGTGCTCTATGACGGCGTGCTCGCATCCGCGCCCGCTTTCTGTGCCTTCGCGCTGCTCGACATCCTTACCGCGCACTGCTCGACCTCGTTCACGCGCCATGCGCGCGTGAACGATGCCGAGGTCCGCAGCCAGATACCGGCGCAGGCATACCGAACGCGGCTGGTGGGAGCGCTGGCCGATGGCGGCGAGTGCCAGGTGCTCTCCCTGCCTGCGCTGCAGTTCTTCAGCCAGTATCCGCCGGCCGCGAGCGAGAAGATCGTGGTGCGCTATCGCAGCCGCAGCCGCGCGCTGGTGCGCATCGTCGACCTCGCAAGCATCGCTGCGCATGCCGTCGCGGGCGATGATGGCGTGCGGTCGGCGCTGCGGACGGTTGCCAGCCCTTCGCCGCGCACCTCGACCGATTGCGAGAATGCCGCGCTGGCGCTGCTCGATGACTCGATCGGCCAGGCTTGGAGCGGGCAGTACTCGGTGTGGAGTGACTTCCTGCCAACCGGCTCCGCGAGTGATGTCTGGCCCGGGGACGCTTTTGCCATCGACGTGCCATCCCGTACCGCGGCGTTCAGCGCCATCGTGCGCGAGGTCGAGATCGAATGCATGGACCTCGCAGGAGACGGTTCGCGCTACCGCATCGCGTTCGCCAATGAGGCGGCGCAGCCGCTTGGGTTCGAGTTCGATCCCGCGCGCCTTAATGAAGAGCTCGACGTCACCGCGACCACCGCCACCACCGGCGCCACCTTCCTCGCCGACCTTGCCGCCGCCGAGATCACCGACGCCACCTCCACCACGGTGGACATCGACGCCGGCAACACGCCGCCCGCGGGCGGCGGCATCGAGGTGCGGCGCAGCGATCGCAACTGGGGCCTGGAGGATGACCGCGATCTCACCGGGCGCTTCACTACCCGCACCTTCACCGTGACGCGGCTCACGCGCACGGTGGATTTCTACCTGCGGCAGTATGACAACTCTTCGCCACCGAAGTATTCCCGCTCTTCCACCTTGCTGCACCTCGGCTGGCCGCTCTTCTGATCCGGAACTGAGACATCCATGTATGAATTCGAACAGACCGTGTTGAACGAACTCGCGGAACTCAAGACACAGATGCGCGGGCTTCTCGGCAACGGCCAGCCTGGACGGTTACACGACCTCGAGGCGCGCGTCGAAAAGCATGAGGCCCTGGTGCAGCGCGCCATGGGCATCGGCGCGCTCGCCGGCTTCGTCGGGACCCTGATCCACATCGCCTTCGACTACCTGAGGAATCATCATCCATGACGCGTGAAAAGTTTCTGCGACAGGCGACCGCAGCCGCCCGGGTCGCTTCGGCCGTCAGCCATTTTCCGGCTGGCATCACCGTTGCCCAAGCGGCGCTGGAATCGGCGTGGGGAAGTTCACAACTCGCGCGCGATGCCTACAACTACTTTGGGATCAAGGCGCACGGCGGACGTCCGTTCATCGAGCTGCCGACCACCGAAGTGCTCAACGGCGTGTCGCAAGGCGTGACCGCACGCTTCGCTCGCTATGGCTCCATGGCCGAATGCTTCGTCGACCGCGACGCCATCCTCAGCCGCGTTTCCCTGTACGCCGCGGCGCGGGCCGCAGCCGGCGATCCCGAAGCGTTCACCCGCGCCCTGGCTCAGCATTGGGCCACCGATCCGGCATACGCGGAAAAGGTCCTGATGGTGTATCGCGCGGAAGGACTCGCGGCGCTGGATCGAACCTAAACGACCGCAAGTGAACGACCGCAAATAATCGGCCGGAAATGAACGACCGGAAATAGAAAGGAATCGATTATGACGAAGTGGCTTCCAACCCTGGCCCCGCTCGTGCTGGTTCTCGCAACGGCTCTCTCCACCACCGTGCAGAACTTTGTCGCCACCGAGGCGGCGGCGCATCCGTGGCTCGCTGTACTGGTGGCTTGCACGGGGTGGATCGTGAATCACTGGCTCACCCCGCCGATCGCGCCGGCAAAGTAGACGCGCTGGTTTGCGCAGACATGACCGGCCTCTCCTTATTCTCGATCCCCGACCTGATCAGTGACTGGCGGAATGCCAACCTGTTGCACAAGGCGGTGACCGTCTTCGGCCTGGGTGCGACCGCTCTCTGGATCGGATTCTCGTTCACCGCCGGCACGTTCTGGGGGCAGGGTGCGCCGTTCCTCGTCGGCTTGGGACACGGTCTCGACGCCGGCGCTGCCTCGCTATGCGCGCTGTGCATATTCCTCGGGATCCCGGTCGCGTATCCGAAGGCAAAGATCGACGAGATCGCCA
>JALYLW010000116.1 GCA_030774055.1 Acidobacteriota bacterium | reverse complement strand
CCGTCACTCGGCTGCCATCTCTTCGGCTTCGCCTTCGGAGCGCAGCATCTCGAGCGCGCGTTCGGCTTCCTCGTACTCCTTCGACACCTGCTCTTGTACCTTCGCAGCGGCCTCTTCCAGTTCGGGGGAGAGGCGGACGTTGCGGTAGTACTCCATGCCGGTGCCGGCGGGGATGAGGCGGCCCACGATGACGTTCTCCTTGAGTCCGCGCAGGTGGTCGACGGAGCCTTGAATGGAGGCTTCGGTGAGCACCCTCGTGGTCTCCTGGAAGCTCGCCGCCGAGATGAACGAATCGGTGGAGAGCGACGCCTTGGTGATGCCGAGCAAGAGCGGGCGTCCCGTTGCCGGGCGGCCGCCCGAGGCGATGACCTTGTCGTTCTCCTCGCGGAAGCGGAACTTATCGATCTGCTGTTCGAGGAGGAAAGTGGTGTCGCCCACGTCTTCGACCTTCACCCAGCGCATCATCTGGCGCACGATGACCTCGATGTGCTTGTCGGAGATGTTGACGCCCTGCAGGCGATAGACCTCCTGGATCTCGTTGACCAGGTAAGCCTGCAACTCTTTCTCGCCGAGGACGGCCAGGATGTCGTGCGGGTTGAGCGGGCCATCCATCAACGGCTCGCCGGCGCGGACGCGGTCGCCTTCCTGCACGTTCACGTGCACGCCGCGCGGGATGGAGTATTCCTTCTCCGTGCCGTTATCCGCGGCGACGTAGATCTTGCGCATGCCCTTGACGATCTCACCGAAGCGGACCGCGCCATCGATCTCGCTGATGACGGCCGTCTCACGCGGCTTGCGCGCCTCGAAGAGCTCGACGACACGCGGCAGACCGCCGGTGATGTCTTTGGTCTTCGTGGTCTCGCGCGGGATCTTGGCCAGCACGTCGCCCGGGTGGACGATGTCGCCATCCTGGATCATGAGGTGGGCGCGCGACGGCATGAGGTAGCGCTTGGTCGACTTCCCTTTCACCACGACGGCGGGCTGCCGCTTCTCGTCGGGTGTCTCGGTGACGACGTGGCGCGAGAGGCCGGTGACTTCATCCACCTCCTCATGCAGCGTGAGACCTTCCTGCAAGTCCTTGAACTGGACGGTGCCGCCGATCTCGGTGAGGATGGCGAAGGTGTACGGGTCCCACTCGACCAGGACCTGGCCAAGCTGGACGTGCGTGCCTTCCTCGACCTTGATACGCGCGCCGTAGACGACGGCGTAGCGCTCTTTCTCGCGCGCCTTGTCGTCGACCACAGCGATGGAGCCGGCGCGGTTCATCACCACCAGGCCGCCTTCCTTGGAGCGGACGGTGACCAGGTTGATGAAGCGTACGGTGCCGTTGTTCTTGGCGTCGAGGCGCGACTGCTCGCTCACGCGCGAAGCCGTTCCACCGATGTGGAAGGTGCGCATGGTGAGCTGCGTGCCCGGTTCGCCGATGGACTGCGCGGCGATCACGCCGGTAGCTTCGCCGAGTTCGACCATGCGTCCGGAGGCGAGGTTGCGTCCATAACAGGCGACGCAGACGCCGCGCTTGGACTCGCAGGTCAGCACGGAGCGGATCTTCACCCGCTCGATGCCTGCCGACTGGATGGCGGAAGCGAGCTCTTCGGTGATCTCCTGGTTGATGTCGACGATGACGCTGCTTTCGTAGTCCTTGATCTTCACGAGCGAGACGCGGCCCACGATGCGGTCGCGCAACGGCTCGATGATCTCGCCTGACTCGACGATCGACCCCACGAAGATGCCGTCCACGGTGCCGCAGTCGCTCTCCGAGACGATCACGTCCTGAGCCACGTCGACCAGGCGGCGGGTGAGGTAGCCGGAATCCGCCGTCTTCAAAGCAGTATCGGCCAGGCCCTTACGCGCGCCGTGCGTCGAGATGAAGTACTCGAGTACGGTGAGGCCTTCACGGAAGTTCGCCGTGATGGGCGTCTCGATGATCTCGCCCGAGGGCTTCGCCATCAGGCCGCGCATGCCGGAGAGCTGGCGGATCTGCTGTTTCGAGCCGCGAGCGCCGGAATCGGCCATCACGTAGATGGGATTGATGTGGCCTTCTTTATCGGTCTGCTGCATCACGCCGAACATCTCGTCCGCGACTTTCTCGGTGACGTTCGACCAGATCTCGACGACCTTGTTGTAGCGCTCGCCGTTGGTGATGGCGCCGTCGAGATACTGCTGTTGCACAGCGATGACCTGCTTGTCCGCCGCGCCCACGAGCTGCTTCTTGTGCTCGGGGATGACCATGTCGTCGATGCCGATGGAAAGGCCGGAACGCGTGGCGTAGAGGAAGCCCAACGTCTTGAGGCGGTCAAGCATCTTGACGGTGAGTTCGAGGCCAAAGCGCAGGTAGCAGTAGTTGACGAGCTGGCCTACACCCTTTTTCTTGAGCAATCCATTGATGAACGGCATCTCGTCGGGCAGCTCATCGTTGAGGATGGCGCGGCCCACGGTGGTCTGCACGAACTGCCGGTCGAAGTGCACCGGGTCGGTGTGAATGATGTCCTGATCGTCATACGCCGCGGTAAGGTCGATGACCTCGCCGGTGTGGCGCAGGCGGATAGGCGTGAGCGTTTCCACTTCGCCACCCTCGAGCGCGAGGACGACTTCGTCGATGTTGGCGAAGGCGCGGCCCTCACCCTTGGCGCCGGGCTTGGCCTTGGTCAGGTAGTACAGACCGAGCACCATGTCCTGCGTGGGAACGGTGATGGGGTGTCCCGACGCGGGCGACAGGATGTTGTGCGAGGCCAGCATGAGCACGCTGGCTTCGATCTGCGCTTCGGGCGAGAGCGGGATGTGTACGGCCATCTGGTCGCCGTCGAAATCGGCGTTGAACGCCGTGCAGACCAGCGGATGGATCTTGATGGCCTTACCTTCGACCAACACCGGCTCGAAGGCCTGGATGCCAAGGCGGTGAAGCGTTGGGGCGCGGTTGAGCAGGACCGGATGGTCCTTGATGACCTCTTCCAGGATGTCCCAAACGATGGGCTCCTGCTGCTCGACCATTTCTTTTGCCTGCTTGATGGTGGTGCACTGCCCGGTCTGTTCGAGCCGGTGATAGATGAACGGCTTGAACAACTCGAGCGCCATCTTCTTCGGCAATCCGCACTGGTGGAGCTTCAACTCCGGACCAACGACGATGACGGAGCGGCCGGAGTAGTCCACGCGCTTGCCGAGCAGGTTCTGGCGGAAGCGGCCCTGCTTGCCTTTGAGCGTGTCGGAGAGCGACTTGAGCGGACGGTTGTTGGCGCCACGCAGCACGCGGCCACGGCGTCCGTTATCGAAGAGCGCGTCCACCGCTTCCTGCAGCATGCGCTTCTCGTTGCGCACGATGACTTCGGGAGCGTGCAGGTCCATCAGCTTCTTCAACCGGTTGTTGCGGTTGATGACGCGGCGATAGAGATCGTTGAGATCAGAGGTGGCGAAGCGGCCGCCGTCTAGCGGCACCAGCGGGCGCAGCTCGGGCGGGATGACCGGGATCACGTCGAGGATCATCCACTGCGGCTTGTTGCCGGAACGGCGGAAGGCCTCGACCACTTTGAGGCGCTTGGCGTACTTGAGCCGCTTCTGCAGCGAGGGCTCGTGCTTCATCTTGTCGCGCAGTTCGGTGGAGAGCTCGTCCACTTCCACGCGCTTCAGGAGTTCCTTGATGGCTTCGGCGCCCATCATGGCGCGGAAGCCGGTGGGACGATACTGCCCGTCGAGCTCGCGGAACTGCGCCTCGTCGCGGATGACCTCGTGGTCTTTCACCGGCGCGTCGCCCGGTTCGACGACCACATACGCTTCGAAGTAGAGGACGGACTCGAGGTCGCGCAGCGAGATATCGAGCAAGTGTCCGATGCGCGAAGGCAGGCCCTTGAAGAACCACACGTGCGAGCACGGCGACGCCAGCTCGATGTGGCCGAGGCGCTCGCGCCGCACTTTGGAGAGGGTGACTTCCACGCCGCACTTATCGCAGATCACGCCGCGATGCTTCATGCGCTTGTACTTGCCGCACAAGCATTCCCAGTCCGTCACCGGACCGAAGATGCGGGCGCAGAACAAGCCATCGCGCTCCGGCTTGAAGGTGCGGTAGTTGATCGTCTCCGGCTTGGTGACTTCACCGTGCGACCAGCTCCGGATCTTCTCCGGCGAAGCCAGGCTGATGCGGATGGAATCGAAATCAGCGATCTGATTACCGAGGTCGAATGGGCTCGAACGGTACAAGGTTTGCCTCCATGCGGCGATCAGGCCCGCCGCTGCCGCCCTCTTCGAGTACCGGGTACTGAGTACCGAGTACCGAGTTCCATTTGCTCCGGGCTGGAGAGCTTCAGCCGGAAGCGTGTTTCCCGTGGGCCGGCGCATCGCCGGCCCCAAGCTGGTTAGTCGGCCGCGACGCTGGCCGCGTGCTTCTTGTCGCCGCCGAGCGTCTTGATGAGCTCGACGTCGAGGCACAGCGACTGCAACTCGCGGATGAGCACGTTGAACGACTCGGGGACGCCCGGCTCGATGGCCGCCTCGCCCTTCACGATGGCCTCGTAGATCTTGGTGCGGCCATAGACGTCGTCTGATTTCGCGGTGAGCAGCTCCTGCAGGATGTAGGCGGCGCCGTAAGCCTCGAGCGCCCACACTTCCATCTCGCCGAAACGCTGGCCGCCGAACTGCGCCTTGCCGCCGAGCGGCTGCTGCGTGATCAGCGAGTACGGGCCGATCGACCGCGCGTGGATCTTGTCGTCCACCAGGTGCGAGAGTTTCAGCATGTAGATGTAGCCCACGGTGACCGGCTGTTCGAACTTGTCGCCGGTCATGCCGTCGTAGAGCCACGTCTTGCCACTCTCCGGCAGTCCCGCCTCGCGCAACAGGCCCTTGATCTCCTTCTCGCGCGCGCCGTCGAATACCGGCGAGCCGAAGTAGGCGCCACCCTTCATGCCCTGGGCCACGCGGACGAGCTGTTCGTCATCGAGGTCCATCAACGAATCGAGGAAGGCGGAATCCTTGTAGATCGCCTTGATCTCGCGGCGGATCGCTTCCTCGCGATTGTTTTCCTGCAACAGCAGCGAGATGCGCTTGCCGATCTCGTGGCCTGCCCATCCCAGGTGGGTCTCGAGGATCTGTCCCACGTTCATACGGGAGGGAACGCCGAGCGGGTTGAGGACGATCTCGACCGGCGTACCGTCGGCGAGGTAAGGCATGTCCTCTTCCGGCAGGATGCGGGCGATCACGCCTTTGTTACCGTGGCGGCCGGCCATCTTGTCGCCGACGGAGAGCTTGCGCTTCATCGCGACATAAATCTTCACCAGCTTGATGACGCCCGGAGGAAGTTCATCGCCCTTGCGCAGCTTCTCGATCTTCTCGTTGACGATCTTGCGCAGCACGTCGATCTGGCGCGAGGTCATCTCCTCGATCTCGTCGATCTGCTCGTTGACGCGCGGGTCCTTGTCGGCGAACTTGATGCGCTTGAGGTTGCGCGTCGAGATGCGCTCGATGGTCTCGCGATCGACGATCGTGCCCTTGGTGAGCAAGCGCTTGTTGGTGCGCTCGTCATGCAAGTCGGCCTGCGATTCCTTGCCACCGAGGATGGCTTCGAGGCGCTTGAGGCGCTCGTCGGTCAAGATGCGGATCTCGTCGGAGAGGTTCTTCTCCAGCTTTTCGATCTGCGTGCCTTCGATCGACTTCGCGCGTTCGTCCTTCTCCTGACCCTTGCGGGAGAAGATCTTCACGTCGACGATGGTGCCTTCGATGCCCGGAGGGCAGCTGAGCGAGGCATCGCGAACGTCGCCAGCCTTCTCGCCGAAGATGGCGCGCAGCAGTTTTTCTTCGGGCGTGAGCTGGGTCTCGCCCTTGGGCGTGACCTTGCCCACCAGGATGTCGCCCTGCTTCACCGTGGCGCCGATGCGGATGACGCCACTCTCATCGAGATCGCGCAACGCGTTCTCGCTGACGTTGGGGATATCGCGGGTGATCTCCTCGGGGCCGAGCTTGGTATCGCGCGCCTCGATCTCGAACTCCTCGATGTGGATGGAGGTGTAGTAATCGTCGCGCACCATCTTCTCGGAGATCAGGATGGCGTCCTCGAAGTTGTAGCCGCGCCACGGCATGAAGGCGACGAGCACGTTGCGGCCGAGCGCGAGCTCGCCCTTATCGGTGCACGGTCCATCGGCAATGACCTGGCCCTTCGCCACGCGATCGCCACGCTTCACGATCGGCTTCTGATTGATGCACGTGTTCTGGTTCGAACGCTTGAACTTGATCAGCTGGTAGATATCCGAACCGACCTCGCGCGAGAGCTGGCCGGGATGATGCTCACCCTCCACGCGCACGATGATGCGTTCGGAATCGACCGAATCGATGATGCCGGAGCGGCGCGCGAGCACGACCGCGCCCGAATCGCGCGCGGTAACGCCTTCCATGCCGGTGCCCACGAGCGGAGCTTCCGCACGCAGCAGCGGGACGGACTGGCGCTGCATGTTCGCGCCCATCAGAGCGCGGTTGGCGTCGTCATGCTCGAGGAAGGGCACGAGCGAGGCGGCGACGGAGACGAGCTGCTTGGGGCTGACGTCGACGTAATCGACCTCGTCCCGATGGACGAGCACGAAGTTGCCAGCCTTGCGGGCGTTGACCAGCTCGCCGACGATGCGTCCTTTATCGTCGAGCTCGATGTTGGCCTGCGCGATGACGTGGCGATCTTCTTCCCAGGCGGAGAGATAGAAGGAGAATGGCTCGAGATCGATGTGGCGCTTGCGCCGCTCTTTGAGGTCGGCGTTGGCCTTCTCGGCCTCGTGCTTCTCGATGTGGTCGCCGACGCGGTAATCCGAATCACCGGCGTTGACGACGGAAACGTAGTCGAGCACGCGCCCGGTCTTCACGCGGCGATACGGCGACTCGATGAAGCCGTAGTCGTTGATGCGCGCGTAACACGAGAGCGACGAGATGAGGCCGATGTTCGGGCCTTCCGGCGTCTCGATGGGGCAGATGCGTCCGTAGTGCGTGGGATGGACGTCGCGGACCTCGAAGCCGGCGCGCTCGCGCGAGAGGCCGCCCGGCCCGAGCGCGGAGAGACGCCGCTTGTGCGTGATCTCGGAGAGCGGGTTGGTCTGGTCCATGAACTGCGAGAGCTGGCTCGAGCCGAAGAACTCGCGGATCGCGGCCATCACCGGCTTCGCGTTCACCAGGTCGTGCGGCATCGCGGTGGACATTTCCTGGTACACGGACATTTTTTCTTTGATCGCCCGCTCCATGCGGACCAGCCCGATGCGGAACTGGTTCTCGAGCAGCTCGCCGACCGCGCGCACGCGGCGGTTGCCGAGGTGATCGATGTCGTCCACCGTGCCGATGCTCTTGCGCAGCTTCAACAGGTAGCGGATGGTGGCGTAGAAGTCGTCGGGCTCGAGGGTGCGGTTATCGAGCTTGGTGGCTTCCGCGTTGTCGAACAGCTTGATGTTGAACTTCAAGCGGCCGACGCGCGAGAAGTCATACTTCCGGGCGTCGAAGAACATGCCGTGGAAGAGCGCGGTGGCGGTGTCGAGCGTCGGCGGGTCGCCGGGACGCAGCTTGCGGTAGATCTCGATGAGCGCTTCCTGCGGCGTCTTGACGTTGTCTTTGCGCAGGGTGGCGGAGATCACGTTGCCCACGTCGTCACGCTCGGGGAAGAACAGGTGCAGCTCGCCGATGCCGGCGTCGATCAGCTTGGCCAGCTTCTCGGCGGTGACTTCGGTGTTGGCCTCGAGCAGGAGCTCGCCCGTGTTGGTGTCCACGACGTCGGCGGCGGTGAAGGCACCCTCGAGGTCGGTGGTATCGATCTCGATCTCGGTGATCTTCGCCTTCTGGATCTCCTTCATGATGGCCGCGGTGATCTTGCGGCCGGAGTGCGCGATCTCGTCGCCCGACTTCGACTTGATGGAATGCGCCAGCTTCAAGCCCAGTAGGTTGGTGGGGCGCTCGACGGCGGGCTCGAGCGTCCAGTGCAGCTTCTTGTTCTTGATGGCGATGCGGTCGACGGTATAGAACGTGCGCAAAATATCTTCGTCGGAACGCAGGCCGAGCGCGCGCAGGAAGATGGTGCCCAGGAACTTGCGCTTGCGGTCGATGCGGACGTAGAGGATGTTCTTCTGGTCGTACTCGAACTCGACCCACGAGCCGCGGTAGGGGATGATCTTGCCGAGGAAGTAGGTGCGGTTGTTCGCCGTCTCGAAGAAGACGCCGGGCGAGCGGTGCAACTGCGAGACGATCACACGCTCGGTGCCGTTGATGATGAAGGTGCCGTTGTTGGTCATGAGCGGCACGTCACCGAAGAAGACTTCCTGCTCCTTGATGTCGCGGATGGTCTTGTTGCCGGTCTCGGGATCCTTATCGAAGATGGTGAGCCGGATGGTGACCTTGAGCGGGGCAGAGTAAGTCATGCCGCGCTCTTCGCACTCGGCCATGTCGTACTTGAGCTGCAGTCCCACCGGATCGCCGCACTTGTTGCAGAAATCAGGGGTGTTGGCGTTGTACGTGCCGCAACGATTGCAAAGCACGTCGCCGGAGTGGAACGGGTCGGTGATGACGGTGGAGCCGCAGTTCTTGCAAGTCGTACGCAGGTGGTGCAGGCCCTTCAAGTGGCCGCACTTGCACTCCCAGTTGCCGATGGCGTAATCGACGAACTCGAGCTGCGAGACGTTGCGGAAATCGCTGATGGGGAAAACGGATTGGAAGACGGACTGCAGCCCCGCTTCGTCACGCTCGCTCGGCAGTTTATCCATCTGCAGGAAGCGGTCGTAGGAACGCTTCTGCACCTCGATCAAGTTCGGGATCTTGATGGTGGCCGGGATCTTGCTGAAATCGAGTCGCGTGCGGATGGCAGTATTCTTGTTCGGCATCAACAACTCCTCTGTTGTCCCCGGGATCTCACCGGGGTCTCGCTCGGACGCGGCGGGTGCGCGTTCGAGCAGCGGACGCTGGTCCGCGAGTTTGGCTCTAAAAATGCAGCCGCACCCTCGGGGACAAACTTCCCCTTGGGCGCCGTTTTAAGCGCTTGGCCCTGCCTGCATTGTGTGTTCCCGCGCCGTGTGTGGCCTTACCTCCGTCCCGCCGAGCGGGGCGGTGCAGATGGTGCGTGGGCGGTGGATATATATAGATACATCCACCACCCTCGCGGATTCACTGAGAAATCCCTCGACGCGCGCTCGCGCGCTTGGGATAGCCGATTCGTGGGCTGCCCGACTCGCCGTGCCCCCACGAAAGCAGGCCCGGGTCGTTCGTCGCGCAATGCCCGCGAAACGCGGCTACTTGACCTCGACGGTAGCGCCAGCATCGGTGAACTTCTTGCGGATGGTCTCCGCCTCATCCTTGCTGATGCCTTCCTTCACCGTCTTCGGGGCGCCATCGACCAGGTCCTTGGCTTCTTTCAAGCCCAGGCTGGTGACTTCACGCACCGCTTTGATCACGTTGATCTTTTGAGCGCCCGCGGCGGTGAGCACGACGGCGAATTCCGTCTTCTCTTCCGCCGGAGCCGCGCCCGGCGCCGCACCGCCGCCCCCTTGCACCATGACCGGGGCAGCCGCCGCTGCGGAGACGCCAAGACGCTCCTCGAGTTTCTTCACCAGCTGCGCCGCATCGAGCAGGCTCAGCCCAACGATCTGTTCTTCCAACTGCTGGATATCCGCCATGTCAGTTCTCCACCTTTTTAGTTATCGAAATCGTGCTGCCCGGTCATCGATCCTCACGTTTCCATTGCGCGACCCCTGCCAGACAACAGGTTCCGCAGCCCGTGATTCCCGACCACTAACTTTTGCTCTCGCGCTTTGCTCGTCCACCGCGGCGGACTCGCTCCGCGCCCAACCCTGGGAGGCTTATGCTTCCGTTGCCTCCGCCGCTTTCGGCGCTTCCGTTGCTTTCGGCGCTTCCGTTGCTTCCGGCGCTTCCGTTGCTTTCGGCGCTTCCGTTGCTTCCGTTGCTTCGGCTGCTTTGAACTTTTTCTTCTCCACGCCCTGGTTCAGCACCACGGCAACATCGCGGCCAACGGCATTCATCACCGTGACCAGGCGCTGCGCCGGCGCGCTGATAAGGAAGAGCAGCTTCGAATAAAGCTCTTCCTTCGACGGCATCTTGGCCAGCGCTTCCAGCTCTTTCACCGTGAGCGCGCGGCCTTCGACCACGCCGCCCTTGAACTGGAACTCCGGATTATCTTTGGCGTACTTGGTGAGCACCTTCGCCAGCGCGACCGGATCGGCCGAGGTGTAGGCGATGGAAGTGACACCCTTCAGGTCTTTCAACACGTCTTCGACCTTGGTGCCTTTCGCCGCGCGCTCGACCAGCGAGTTCTTCACCACCTGGTAGCGTCCGCCGGCAGTACGCACCGACTTGCGCAGCTCAAAGTCCTTCTCCACCGTGAGCTTCTCGAAGCTCGCGACGATAAGGTTCTCGACGCTCTTCAACTCGCCGGCCAGCTTTGCCGCCGACTCCACTTTTTTTGCTCTTGTGACTGCCATCGCTCAGATCCTCTTCGTAAGAACTCTTATTTCTCTTTCGACGCGGCTTCGGCCGTGGTGGTGTCGAGCGAGATGCCCGGGCCCATCGAGGACGAAAGATACGCGCCCCGGATGTACTTGCCCTTGGCCGCGACCGGCTTGGCCTTGATCACGCTCGCGATCACGGTGTGCGCGTTGTCGATCAGCTTCTCCGCGCTGAACGACATCTTGCCGACCGGGACGTGCACCAGCGCCGTCTTGTCGGTGCGGAACTCGACCTTGCCGGCCTTGACCTCGCGCACGGCGCGGGCAACGTCGAAGGTCACCGTGCCGGTCTTTGGATTGGGCATCAAACCCTTCGGTCCGAGCACTTTGCCGAGCTTGCCGACGGACTTCATCATGTCCGGCGTGGCGACGACGGCGTCGTAGTCCACCCAGTTCTCTTTCATGATCTTCTCGACCGTCTCTTCGCCGCCCACGATGTCCGCGCCCGCCTCTTGCGCCTCGCGAACTTTTTCACCGGACGCGATCACCAGCACCTTCTTCGTCTTGCCCAAGCCGTGCGGCAGCACCACGGTGCCGCGCACCATCTGGTCGGCATGTTTCGGGTCCACGCCGAGACGCATCGTGATCTCCACCGTCTCGTCGAACTTCGCGAACTTTACTTTCTGCAGCAACGGGACCGCGTCTTCGAGAAGATACGCGCGCTTCTCGACCGACTCCCGCGCCTTGGTGATGTTCTTCCCTGCTTTTTTCATTTGCTTCCTCTGTCTGCCACCTCGCGTCTTTGGTGCCGGCGCGACGTGGTCGTCTCGACTACAAACCTTTATGCGACGTCTCTACGCGACATATTTACGCTACGACGTCGATGCCCATCGAGCGCGCCGTGCCCTTGATGCTCTTGATCGCGCTGTCGAGCGAGGCGGCGTTCAAGTCCGGCATCTTCTGCTTCGCGATCTCCGCGACCTGCTTCTCGGTGACGGTGCCGACCTTTTCCTTGTTCGGCGTCCCGGAACCCTTCGCGACCTGCGCCGCGCGCTTGAGCAGGATGGAAGCCGGCGGCGTTTTGGTGATGAAGGTGAACGAGCGGTCGCTGTAGACCGTGATCACCACCGGGACGATGAGCCCGTCGAGCTCCTTCTGGCTGGTCCTGGCGTTGAACTGCTTGCAGAACTCCATGATGTTGACCTGCGCCTGGCCGAGGGCGGGGCCCACCGGCGGCGCGGGCGTGGCTTTGCCGGCCGCGATCTGGAGCTTCACTTGTCCTGTGACTTTTTTCGCCATTGCTCTTCTTCTCTTCTTCTCGAAACTAGAAACTTGAGACTCGAAACTTGTCTATGCGACCTTTTCCACCTGGCCGAACTCGAGCTCGACCGGGGTGGCGCGGCCGAAGATGGTGACCATGATCTTCAAGGTCTCGCGATCTTCGTTGACCTCGTCCACGATGCCGGTGAAGTTGGCGAACGGTCCTTCGGTGATCTTCACCGACTCGTTCTTCTCGAACTTCACGCGCAGCTTCGGCTTGTCTTTGCCGACGTTGACGCGATAGATGATGGTGTTGACTTCTTCTTCCGAGAGCGGCGTGGGGTCGTTGCCCGTGCCCACGAATCCGGTGACGCGCGGCGTGGACTTCACCACGTGCCACACGTGATCGCCGTCGCCGCCCGCGCGGAAGCCGGTGAGGTCCATCTCTACCAGAACGTATCCCGGCAGGAAGGCGCGCTCGATGGTGTACTTCTTGCCGTTCCGGATCTCGGTGACCGGCTCGGTGGGGATCACGACGCGCCCGATCTTCTCCTGCAATCCGAAAGCGGCGACGCGCGATTCGAGCGACTCTTTCACCTTGCGCTCGAAACCCGAGTAGGAGTGGACGATGTACCACTTCATGTTCGGATTTCTGGGTTGCTCGCTAGACGCCGGCTGGTCAGAAGCCGGCTCGGTTGCCGGCGTCTCGCTGGCAGCATCGCCTTCAGCCGGCTTGGCGTCCTCGTCGTCGGCCTTCTCCGCCTTAGCTTTCTTCGTCTTCGGCGCTTTGGCGACGGGCGCGGCTTCGGCTTCCGGAACGGATTCCGCCGCCGCCGTCTCTTCGGTTTCTTCGGCAGCAGCGGCGCTAGCAGCCTCAGGCTGCTGGTCTTCGTTGCCGGAGTTCTCGGAGATCTCGGAAATCTCGGAGGTTTCCGAAACCTCGGGATTCTCCGAAACTTCAGCGTCGCCGTTCTCGGTCTTGATGTCTTCAGCCATTTTCATTGCTTTACTTGGACTGCTTTACTTGGACTGCTTTACTCAGACTGCTTTACTTAGAGAAGTACCGCAGCAACCAATCCACGGCGCGGGCGATGCCCATGTCGATGATCCAGAAATAGACCCCGAACAGCGCGACCGTGATCAGCACCACCAGCGTGGTTGCCTGCACTTCTTTGAGCGACGGCGTGGAGACCTTCTTCATCTCCGTGCGCACGTCGGTGTAGAAGCTCCGCGTGCGATCCGGCCACGCCTTGATCTTTCCGGCTACGCTGTTCTCGTCCATAGATTGTGCTGCCGTCTTCATTCCGTATCCGTCTTCCTGGCCTTTGGCCTCGAAAACTGGCAGGGGCGGAGGGATTCGAACCCCCAAGTCCGGTTTTGGAGACCGGCAGTTTAGCCGTTGAGCTTACGCCCCTCCGTACAAGCGCTCAGCCTTCAGCTCTCAGCCATCAGCTAGATCTTGCTGAACGCCGAATGCTGATCGCTGACCGCTACTTCACCTCTTTGTGCGCCGTGTGCTTCCTGCACTTACGACAGAACTTCGAGAACTCGAGCCGGTCCGGTGTGGTCTTCTTGTTCTTGGTGGTCGAGTAATTGCGGTCTTTGCAATCGGTGCACTGCAACGTAACGATCTCTCTTGCCATGGCTGCTTCTACCCTTCGTTGCTGCCGGGACTAAAGCCCGGAGGTTCCGGTCAGATCCCTCGACTCGCGCGCTGCGCTCGCTCGGGATATCGGCTGCGGGCTCACGCTCGCAAAACGCCTCTACGTAATGATCTCCGAGATGGTGCCCGCGCCCACGGTGCGTCCACCCTCGCGGATAGCGAAGCGCAGGCCCTTCTCCATCGCCACCGGCGTGATCAGCTCGATGGTGAGCGCGACGTTGTCGCCCGGCATCACCATCTCCGTGCCCGCCG
>JALYLW010000115.1 GCA_030774055.1 Acidobacteriota bacterium | reverse complement strand
TCTGTCTGAGGAGGATTGGGGCCGTGGGTTGCTGCGAAAGACTATTTCTGCGATTCGTCGAGCACGATGCCACCCGCCGCCTGCGCCGCCTTCTCCGCCTTGGCGCGCTTGGTGTCCATCGTCTTCTTCACCCACTCGTCGGCGCTCGCCAGGTCAGCCTGCTGCGCCGCCGGATCGTCACACTGGATATCCGCCCGCTCGCGGTAGAGCAGGTTGAGGTAGGCCATGGCGTCGTCGTAGTCAGGCCTCATTTGAATCGCCTTCTGCAGCGCGTCAATGCCTTCCTGCACCGCGGCCTGGTTCTTCTCGCGGAGCAGCTGGCAGACGTGCTTGTCCTTGAGCGGCTCGGTCGGCTTCAGGCCCAGCTTGGCACGCTCTTCCATGCGCGGCTTGTACGCCTTGGTCCAGTCGATGACGGCGATGGAGTAGTAAGCCTCGTGGTCCTGGGGATCGACCTGCAGCACTTTCTGGTGCCACTCCCGCGCCTGGTCGAGGCGCAGGGTGTTGAAATACAGCGAAGCGATACCCTTCATGCTGTTGATCTTGGCTTCGGGGTTGGGATTGAGTTCGAGCACGTGCTGGAATTCGTCGATGGCCTGCTGGGCCGTCGCGATGTTCTCCGGCGTATCCACGTTAGGGATGACCTGGTTGGCGTAAGCGGTGGCCAGGTAGAGGCGCGCGTTGATGAGCTTGGGATCGAGCTCGACGGCCCGCTTGAAGTGACCGATCGCTTGCTCGTACTTCGCGCCCTTGTATGCTTGCACTCCCTTGTTGAGCTGATCGCGGGCGCGGAGCTTGTTGCAGCCCACCCCGGTCACAAGCAGGACGAGCGTTGCCAGCGCGAGGGCGAGTCGGGTGGAGTTCTTCATCGTCTTCTGTCTTCCTGTCTTCGGTCTTCCTAAAGTAGGAGTGGTCTTGCGTGCCGTTGCGGGCCTGCGCTCCGGACGGAACGATGGGCAGGATGCGACCGCATCCTGCCCGCCGCCTCGTCAACCGCTCGCGGCCGCTTTAGCCGCCCTGTTCGATCTTCGCGGTGATCAGGCCGACCTTGTCCACACCGGCGGCGTGGGCGATGTCGATGACCTGCGCCACCTCGGCGAACTGGATATCCGAATCACCCTTCACGAACATCACCTTCTCGGCGCGCGTCTTGTAGATCTCTTCGAGACGCGTTTGGAGCTGGTCCCAGGTGACGTCGTCCTGATTGATCTTGAGCGTGGAGTGTCCGCCCGCTTGCCCCTTGATCACCTGCACCACCACGGTGCGGTCCGGCGGCTCGGGCTGCTTCTGCTGGTCCGGCGGAGGAGGCTGCGGGACGAGCGCATCCAGGCCTTTCGGCGTGAGTGGCGTGATGACCATGAAGATGATCAGCAGCACCAGCAACACGTCGATCATTGGGGTCACGTTGATGTCGCACTGCGGTCCGCTTGAGGAACCGCCAATATTCATTGACATATCGGTATCCTCAATTCCCCGGCCCGGTGCCGCCGGCGGGCGGTTTGCCCGCTGGAGGCGGTGGCGGGGCGGCAGTCTTGCGCTGGTCGGTGAGCAACCCTACCTGGTCCACGCCGGCCGAGCGAACGTTATCGACCACATCCACCACCACGCCATAGCGCGCGCGGGCGTCACTCTTGATGTAGACGCGTTTGTCGGTCCGGTTGGCCAGTTTGTCGCGGACCTTCTGCGCCAACTGGTCGGGAGTGGTCTGGTCGGTGCCGAGGAAGACCTTGCCGTCGCTCATCACCGCGATGAGGATGGCGTCTTCCTTGTCGGCGTCGGGCATGTCGCGCGGACTCGTGGTCTGCGCCATGTTCACGTTCATGCCGTGCTGCAGCATGGGCGTCACGACCATGAAGATGATCAACAGCACCAGCATCACGTCCACCATCGGCGTGACGTTGATGTTGCTGTTGATCTTCGATCCTTCGTCGCGTTTTGCTAATGCCATGAAAAGGCTCCTGGCTTATGCCCGGCGGGCACGGCCGCTGCGCTTCAGGAAGTAATCGATGAGCTCGCTCGAGGAGTTATCCATCTCCACGTCAAACGCTTCGACCTTGCCGGTGAAGTAGTTGAACATCATGACGGCGGGGATGGCGACGAACAATCCGAGCGCGGTGGTGACCAGCGCTTCCGAGATGCCGCCCGCGACCGACGCCAGGCCGGCTGCCTTCTCCGAAGACATCTTACGGAACGCGTTCAGGATGCCGACCACGGTTCCGAACAGGCCGACGAACGGCGCCGTGGAACCGATGGTGGCCAGGCCGCCCAGGCCGCGCTTCAGCTCGGCATGAACGATGGCTTCGGCACGTTCGAGCGCGCGCTTGGAGGCTTCGATGTCCTCGCCCGGGATGTCCGGCGAGTCCTGGTGGGCTTTGAACTCCTGCAACCCGGCGGTGACGACCTTCGCCAGGTGGCTCTTGCGATAGCGCTCGCCTACGCGCAGGGCTTCTTCGATCTTGCCCTCACGCAGCGCACCCGCGACTTGCGGAGCGAACATGCGCGATTGCTTGCGGGCGCCACTGAAGGCGATCCAGCGGTCGATCATCACGCCGATCGACCACGCGGACATGATGAACAGGACGATGACGACCGAACGGGCCAGCCAGCCCATCTGCCGCCATAACGAGATGGGATCCCAGCCGATCTGCGGCTCGCCGCTTTCCTGGAAGAATGCCGCCAGCGTGGGCATGTGGGTCATTACGAACGTTGAAAGAATCACGAAAAGCATGAGTTGTTCCTTTCCTCCTCAGAACTTTGAACCGACATCTTGATCCGCTTACTTCGATCCGCTCAGAACGGATCTGGAAACTCTGGAGTCACATGGGCCGGCCCCGCGGGTTGGAGATGCGCTGCTGTGCGGGGCATTTTGCGAAGGCGGTCCCGCCGAGCGAGACCTCCACGCGAGAATCCTTTTTGGGCTTATCCGCCGCCACCCAACGTGAAGTTCACGGTGATGGTGGTGTCCACTTCCACCGGCTCGCCATTGAGGTAGTACGGCTTGTACTTCCACTGCCGTACAGTCTCTAGAGCCGACTGCGTAAGCATAGGATGCCCGCTGACCACCTGTAGCTGCTCAATCGCCCCATTCTTGCTTATCACGGCATGCAACACGACCGACCCCTGGATGCGGGCCGTCTTGGCGATCGGCGGATATTGCGGCTTGGGACTGTAGATCGCGTTGCCGGCGGTCACACCACCCGAGACGCGCACCCGCTGCGGCGTCGCCACCTTGGGCACGGACATCGGGGTCGAACTGATGATGCCCCCGATCACGCCGCCCATCTGCCCGCCCGCGATTCCACCGGGGACGCCACCCACCACGCCTGATACTCCGGCCGAGGGTGGCGCTTCCTCTTCCGTGATCATCTTCACTTTTTCAGGGATCTTGGTGGGGGTGCGCAGGGCGCCGTTGATCACTTCCGACTGGATCTGCTTCACCACCTTCATCGGCGCCGCGGCCGGCGGTGGCGGCGGTGGCGGCGGTGGCGGCGCCACCAGGAAGGTCATGAGCTGCTGCTTGGGCAGCGCTTCGGTGTAGATCAGCGGGATGAGGATCAGCACGCCGATAAGAATGATCTGGACCACGAACGAGAACGCGGTCGTCACTCCGCGCTTGGTCTTCAGCTTGCCCGCCGATTCGATCAGGCTGTCTTCAAACATGGCCTTAGCTCTCCCGTGCTAGCTATTTCCCTGTTGCGTATTGACACCGTCGGGGCCGGATTTGTGCCCGTTATCGCAACCGGCGAACGCCGTCGCGCCAAGCGGGACGGGTGATGGGGACTATGCCTTGACGCGCACCTTCTGCCGCTTGCCGGCTTCTGCTGAGACCGGCACCGGGCCGCGTCCTGATCTTTGCGCACGCCAGTCCTGATATGCGACCAGCATGGGGGCCGCTACCGCGATCGAAGAATAGGTACCTATTAGGATGCCGACTACCAGGGCGAAGGAGAACCCGTGTAATACCTCTCCGCCAAAAAGATATAAGGAGAGTACCGTCAGGAACGTGAGGCCGGAGGTGAGGATTGTACGGCTTAAGGTCTGATTGATGCTACGGTTAACGATCTCCGCCAAAGATTCTCGCCGCATCAGTTTCACGTTCTCGCGGATGCGGTCGAAGATCACGATGGTGTCGTTCATCGAATAACCCGTCAGGGTCAGGATGGCGGCCACCACCGTAAGGGATATCTCCTTATTCATCAAGGAGAAGGCGCCCACCGTGATGAGCGTGTCGTGGACCACGGCGACCACCGCCGCCACCCCATAGATAAGCTCGAAACGGAACCACAGGTAGACCAGCATGCCCGCCATCGAGAGGCCCACTGCCCACAGCGCGCGGGAGCGGAGCTGCTCGCCGACCTGGGGACCGACGATTTCCACGTTGCGCACGGCAAAGCTCGAGGTGAAGAAGCTCTGCTTCAGCCCCGCCAGCACCTGGTCAGGGACCACGCCCTTGAGGTCGTCGCTGGAGTTGAGCACGCCGCCTTTGGTCTTATCGCGCGTCTCCACGATCTTGCGGGCGAGGCCGGCGTAGACCTGCTCGCCGCCGCCATTCGGCAGCGGGTCGCTCGAGACCAGCGAGTCCCGGATGGTCGCGAAGCCCGCATTGTTCAGGTCTTGCTTGTCTTTGGGAGCGTCGGCGGGCTCGAGCGCTTTGATGATGGCGTTCTTGCCGGCGTCGAGCGCCGCCTCATTCGTGGCGCGCTGCTCCAGCCCGATGAGCACTTCGTTGTTGCGCGGGTCGCCATAGCGCTGGATGCGCGCGTCTTTCAATCCCGCGCGGTCGGTGGCGGCGCGGATGGCGTCCTCGTGCGGCGCGCTGGTGAATTTCACGTACACCAGGGTGCCGCCCTTGAAGTCCACTCCCAGCGGCAAGCCGTGCCAGAACAGCATGCTGAGTACGCCGGCCAGGCTGAAGATCAGCGAGAAGCCGAGGAAGTACCACTTCTTCCCTAACCAGTCGATATTTGCGTTACGAAATAGTTCCACTTGAGTCCCTTGCTTCTCTTAAATACTGGTTTGCTCTAAATACTCAGCGCTTCGCCCCTCTGCTTGCGGTTGAGGATGGCGTCGAAAATCACCCGTGAGACAAAGACCGCGGTGAACAGGTTGGCGGCGAGTCCGAAGAACAGCGTGGTGGCGAAGCCCTGCACCGGCCCCGTTCCCACCAGGAACAGGATGAGCGCCGACACCATGGTGGTCACGTGGGTATCGAGGATGGTCACCCAGGCGCGTCCAAAGCCCTGCTCCACCGCCGAGGGCGCCGTCTTGCCATTGCGCAACTCTTCTCTTATGCGCTCGAAGATGAGCACGTTGGAATCCACGCCCATGCCGATGGTGAGGATCACGCCCGCGATGCCGGGCAACGTCAGCACCGCGCCGGCAAAGCCCATGAAGCCGAGCAGGATGATCAGGTTCAGCAACAGCGCGAGGTCGGCGTTGATGCCGGCGCCGCGATAGTAGAAGAGCATGAAGACCATGACGGCGAGTACGCCGATCACGCCGGCGGTCACGCCTTGGCGGATGGAATCCGCGCCCAGCGACGGCCCCACCGTGCGCTCTTCCAGGTAGCGCATCGAGGCGGGCAGCGCGCCCGAGTTCAACACCAGGGCAAGGTCTTTCGATTGCTGCTCGGTGAAGGCGCCGGTGATGCGGCCGGAATCGGATATCTCCGACTGGATGGTCGCTACCTCGATGACGCGGTTGTCGAGGACGATGGCGAGCGAATCGCCGATGTGCGCGCGGGTGAAGGCAGCGAAGCGCTTGCCGCCGTCGGGCGTCAGCAGGAACGAGACTTGCGGGCGCCCAGTCTCGTCTTTGTCGGAGCGCGCTTCGCGCAGGTCGTGTCCGGCGACGGCCGAAGCCCGCGAGATGACGAACACCGAGTCTTCCGCCGCCGTGGATTGCACGTTGCGCCCGTGCATCAGCACGGCGCCTTGCGGCAACACGCCGTTGTGCGCTTGCAGCGCTTCGGTCTCGCTCTTGTAGGGCGTGGAATCCATTGCCTGCCGGATCTCGAGCATGGCGGTGGATTGGATGATGTCTTTCACGCGCGCTGGATCGTCTACCCCGGGCAACTGCACCAGGATCTGGTTCTCGCCCAGACCGTGCTTCTGGATCACCGGCTCGCTCACGCCCAGCTTGTCCACACGCTCGCGGATCTTCTGGATGGCCAGCTCGATGGCGCGCGTCTTCAAATCGCTCGCCGCCGCGGGCTTCATGGAAACAGTGAAGCTGCCCGCACCCGAGGCGATGTCGTACTCGGGCACCGTTTCCGCCAGCACGTTGCGTGCGGTGGTGGTCTGGTCGGGCGCCACGTTCGAGACCACGATCTTCTCCGGCTGGTTCACCGGGTCGGGCTTGCTGATATCGACGGCGGTCACGCCCTTGGCACGCAGGCCTTCGCGCACCCGCTCCACCGCGCGGTCGGTCTCCGCGTTGACCGCGTCGTTCACCATCACCTGCAGGATGAGGTGGGTGCCGCCCCGGAGGTCGAGGCCGAGGTGGATATTCTGCTGGATCGCGTCGGCGAGACCCTGTCTCGACCAGCTCTTCGGGATCCCGATGATGCCGTACAGGAACACCAGCATCACCGCGATGATCACGAGCGTCTTGACTGTGAGGTTCTTCTTCATGAGTTACCGGGCCGCTTTGTCCTTACCTGGATGACCACCAAACGTTATGAAGCTTTCTCTTCCGCCGCCATCGAGACGATCGCGCTGCGCGCCACCTCGATGCGCAGGTTGTCGGGCGGGACGCGCAACTGCACCACATCCTCTTTCACCGACAGGATGGTGCCGCGGATGCCGCCCGAGGTGATGATCTTGTCCCCGGCCTTCAGCTCGCCCAGCATCTGCTGCCACTTCTTCTGGCGCCGTTGCTGCGGCATGATGAGCAGGAAATAAAACACCGCAAAGATCAGGATGAGCGGCAAAAAGCCGACGATGCCGGCCGCGCCGCCAGTCTGTAACCACACCGCAAGATTCGACATCAGCACCAAGGCTCCGAATGTTCCAGCGCCCGGGCAGGGCGCAACTTTCCTTTGGCTTTACCTACCGGGAACAGTACTCCGAGGGCGCTCACCCTCCGCTTCGATGGGACCTGCAGGCGCTGCACGGGCCGCGCCGAGGATGGGAATCACTCAACCAGAATGCGATCCTGCCATATCCCCAAGCCTTATAGAATGCCGGACGCTCCGGATGGTGTCAAGGTAATAGGCCAGGTTGTGGATGGAGTTCAGCACCGCCGCGAGCCCTTCGTTGGCGCTATACAAATGCCGGAGATAGGCGCGTGAATACCGCGCGCACACCTTGCATCCGCAGTTGGGATCCACCGGACCTTCATCGCGCGCGAACTGCGCATTCTTGATCTGCAACCGTCCCCGGTCTGCGGCAGACGAAGTGAACAGCAGCCCATGACGCGCGGCGCGGGTGGGCAGCACGCAATCGAACATGTCGATGCCCATGGCGGCGTACTTCGCGATCTGGTCGGGATAGCCCACGCCCATCAGGTAGCGCGGCTTATCCGCCGGAAGGTAGGGCAGCGTCGCCGCCACCACTTCGTCGGTCAACTCAGGCGGCTCGCCTACGCTGAGTCCGCCGATGGCGTATCCCGCAAAGCCGATCTCGACGGTGCGCTCGGCGGATTCGCGCCGCAGGTCGGCGTGCATCCCGCCCTGAATGATTCCGAACAAGGCCTGGGTCTCTGGTTTCTCCTTTCTGGTTTCTCGATGAGCGGACTCCCCGCCTTTTCGAGAAACGGGAAACGAGGAACGGGAAACGCCTTTCCCCCAGGGCACCTCATGCTTGTGCTCCTCGAAGTACGTCTTGCTGCGCCGCGCCCAGCGCAGCGTCATCTCCATGGAATCGCGCGCGCGTTTGCGCTCGGCGGGATGCTCGGTGCATTCGTCGAAGGCCATCGTAACGTCGGCGCCGAGCGCGATCTGGATCTCCATCGCGCGTTCGGGAGTGAAGAAGTGCGAGCCGCCATCCAGATGCGAGCGGAAGTCCACACCCTCTTCGGTGACCTTGCGCAGGTCACCGAGGGAGAAGACCTGGTAGCCGCCGGAATCGGTGAGCAGCGCGCGCTCCCAGCTCATGAAGAGGTGCAGTCCGCCTAGGTCGCGGATGAGCTCGTGCCCCGGACGCAGGTAGAGATGATAGGTATTGGCGAGCAGCAGTTGAAAGCCCAGCTCTTCGAGCACGTCTTGCGCCACGCTCTTCACCGTGCCGGCGGTGCCCACCGGCAGGAAGACGGGCGTCTCTACTTCGCCATGCGGCGTGATCAGGGAGCCCGCGCGGCCGCCCGCGGCCGAGCGCGCGTCGATGCGGAACGCGGAGCTGCTCGCGGACTGATCGCTGGCTGACACGCGTCCGCGATTGTAAATGCTGGCGTCCGGCAGGACTGAGTCCCCACCGCGCGGGCCAGCTAGGGTTCGAATTCAACTATGGTCCCCGGGACGTGCTGGAACTCGAACTGGCGCAGCGCCTCGGTCAGCACGCGCATCTGGCGATCGCGTTCGCCAGCGGAGCCGAGAACGCGGCCGAGGCTGTGTCCCATGGGGTGGACAGCGCGCGGCGGACGCATCGGACGCGAGTCCTCCGGCGAGACGGTGATGAGCACCGTCGGGATCCCTTTCGCTTCAATCTCTCGTTGCACCGCAACGATCACCCGATGGCAGACCGGTCAACCGCCGGTGAGCACGACCGCGTCCGCCTGCGAGCGCTCGATCTCGGCGGCGATGGCGGGCGCCAGCCGTTCATACTGCGCCTTCAGGTCGGGCGAGTAGCCCTTGAATCCGACGTGCTTGTTGGAGACGCACTTGATGAAACCTTCCGCCGCGAGCTCACGCAGGCGATCGAGGGGGAACACGCTGTTCGCGTCACGCTCGGCGTTCGCCGTGTCGTAGTGGCCGTGCTTGAAGCGCAGCAGCGAGGTCGCGGCGTCGCCCGGGATCACGCGGTAGGTCTCGTCGCCGTTATCCGAGTACGGCTCCTGGCCATCCAGGTAGACGCCGGTCGAGCTCACCAGCGCGACGGTAAGTTCGGCGAGCTTTGCCGTAACCGGGGTGTAGGGCACGCACTTGCGCGACATGAACTTCGAAAGCATCGCTCTCCACCATACCAAAGCCTGCGTCGGGATGCGGGCCGCGAGCCCTTCTGCTTGACTTGCCGTGTTCGTCCGACATATAAGGCGACGACCTTCCCCAAGGTTCAGCGGCGTACTTCCAGCAGGCCGATCCCCGATCTTTCCGGAGGTGGGTGATGCGCCGTACCCGATACATGAGCTGGCTCTTCCTGGCCCTTTCCGTGGGCTTCTTCTTCATGCAGGATTTCCGCTGGGCACTGTCGATGCCGATGATGCAGTACCGCATCAGCGGCAGCCGGCTCACGCTCACTCCCACCGACGCCATCGGCGCGGAAAAGATCCGCGCCCTGGGTGAGCGCGCGCGTGCCGAAGGCGATGCCGATGGCCTGGCCTTTGCCGCGCTGCACTGGCCGGGCACCGACGCCGCCGAGGCCATGGGCCTGGCCGATGCGGCCGTGATCAAGGATCCGGCGAAGGGCTGGCTCTACTCGCACGTCGCGCTGCGCTACTTGTGGGAGAAGCACGATTCGCCCGCCATCGACGCCATGGCGAAGAAGGCGATGGAGTACGACAGCGATAACGCCATCAGCTACCTGCTGATGGCCGAGATCTACCGCCGGCGCGATCCCGCCCCGGTCGTGCTCTTCAAGGTGAAAGACCGCTACTCCATCGAGAAGCTGGCGGAAAAGAAGGACTGGCTGGGCGCGATGCAGGGCGCATTCAATGCGCCGAAGTACGATGGCTATGCCGTGCAACGCTTCCTCTCCGAACGCGCCGTGCTGAAGAAAGAGGATTGGGAGAGCCCCGGATTGCTCATCATGCTGGTGGTCGACTATCCCATCCCCCACCTGACCGACCTGCGTAACTATGCGCATTACCGCATGCAGGCGGCGGTGGATCGCAACGCCGACGGCAAGCATTATCCCGAGCTGATCCACGACGGCTACCTTATCTATCGCTTCGGACACCTGCTGGAGAACGGCGCCGCCACCTCTATCGAAGAGATCATGGGGCGCGCCGTGCAAGAAATCGCCTACCAGCCGCTGCACGACGGTCTGCGCGACACCAAGAATGAGGATGCCGTGATCGCACTGAACCTCGATCACCAGCGTGCGCAGTTCGCCAACAACGAATTCCGCCACATCCTCAACCGGCGCTCCAACACGCTGTGGAGCGGCCTGGTCATCATGGTGTGCGCCTCGCTCACCGCCGTGTTCGCGCTGCTCACCCTGCTCTGCCTGGGCTACGTGAACATGAAGCGCTGGGTGCGCACCGATAAACAAGGCCGCATCTTCAACCTGGTGACGATGGCAGAGAACTACATGCCCATCCTGCTGTTCTTGTCGTCGTACACCATGTTCATGTTCTACATCCCGTATGCCTCGAACTTCCGCGCCTACATGGACGCGGAAGGCGACATGCGCTCGATCGAGCCGCTGCTCGGCAACGTCTATCCGCTGATGGGGATCGACCCCTATGAGGCCGCGCCTATCCATCCCTTTGGCAGCTATCTGTATTGGGTGGTGGTGTGCTTCGTGGCGGTCGGCGGGGCCATCCTGATGAAGCGCTTCTACTCGGCCGAGTCGAAGATCGTGGAACGCGAGGAAGAAGCGAAGGCGGCCGGTGCAGGCGAGTAGGACGAAATCGTCATCGGCGCCCGCCGCGGGCGCGGAGGACCGGTCGAGGAATGCGTGGCCACTCTCTACGGCCCCGCCCGCCTGCTTAGGCGGACGCGCCCTCTGTCTTCGTCACTTCCGGCGCCGGCGGCGGCGTCATCTTCGCGCCCAGCTTCTGCAGCGCGTCCGCCTCGCTCGCCGTCAGCAGCAAGTGGTGCACCGTCACCTTGGTGTTCTCCTTGCGCTTGCCCGATTCCACTTTGATCTTTACCTGCGTGGAATCCATGGTGTGGAAGCTGCCACACTGCGGGCAGGAGAACACGTCGATGCGTTGCCACTCCGTGCTCTCGCCGTTGGGCGGGCCCGCGTTCTCGAGATAGCGGAAGTCTTTCGCTTCCATGCGCTGCTTGAACTCATTCGCATCCTGCGTCACGGCTTCGAGCACCTTCTCCTTCTTCGTGCCCCAGGCCTCGCAGCTCTCGCAGAACGGCTCCTCTTCCATGTAGCTGTAGGCGACGTAGAGCGAGAACCCAAAGATAAGGCCCAGTTCGGCGAGCCAAACCAGGTCGACTCCGATGCCGCTGATGGTGAGGCTACGGAGCTGGAAGGTGCGTGCGCCGGCGATCTCTAACACCAGCCTCCAGACCAGCCAGGGTTGAAGCACGACGCCAACGAAATCGGACAGATGCAGATCAGCGCCACCCCGCCGCAGCATCGCCCACAACCAGACCGCCCAGCTGTAGTAGTAGCCGACCGTGGTTACGATCAAGGTCACGACTAGCGCGACCGCGTCACTGCGGACTTTCTTCTTCTTTAGCAGCGCCGCCGCAGTCACGCCGCACAGCGCGCCGAAGATGCAAGCGACGAAGGCATTGATGATGATGAAGGGAAGGTAGAGCGTCACGTAGGCGTAGAGGTACGCGCAGAAGCACGCGATCAGCGAGCCCACGACCACAGTGAAAAGCACGCCCCCGAGCGAGAACTTGCCGGAGTGTTTGTAATAAAGGCCGGCTTGGCTGCTTGCACCATCCATTGGCCACCCCCAGAACGGTGAATAGTGGGCGGAAGCTACTGCCGATAGCGCCGCGAAGTCAAGGAATGTCTTTCCTCGAGGGCTCCGCGGCGGACGCCGCTGCGCCCTCGCGCTTTGCTCGCGCTGTACGGCGCTCGCTCCGCGCTCACCCTTGACCATCTGGGCCTTGGCCGTTTGTTGGCCGTATGATGTTGCGCCATGAGCGTGATCGACGAAGTCATCCGCGCCAATGAAGAGTATGCCCGCCAGCACGAGCTGCGCCACGTATCGCCGCGGCCCAAGCGACGCCTCGCGGTGCTCACCTGCATGGACACGCGCCTGGAGAAGCAGACGCTCGGCCTCGCGACCGGAGACGCGCACATCCTGCGCAACGCCGGCGGGATCGTGACCGAAGACGTCATCCGGTCGCTGGTGGTCTCGCACCACTTGCTCGGCACCGAAGAGATCATGATCATCAACCACACCGACTGTGGCCTGATGGAGCGCTCGGAAGACGAGCTGCGCCGCCTGGTGGTCGCCCGTACCGGGTCCGACGCGGCCGCTCCGGAGCGATTTTTTGGATTCAAGGACGTGGACGACAACGTGCGCCAGCAGCTGCAGAAGCTGCGCTCCCATCCCTGGATCGCCCGCGAGACGCCGGTACGCGGCTTCGTCTACGACGTGAAGTCGGGACGCCTGCGCGAGATCATCGCCTGAGGCGCAGGCGGGTGCCTCAGCTCGACGCGCCCTTTTCCTGGCTGCGTCTATCCTTTTCCAGCTTGGCGAAGTGGGATTGCATCGCCTCGTAGACGCTGTCCACCTTGTGGTGGAGCTGGGCGACTTCCAGCTCGGCTTTGAGGTTGACCTGGTATTCCAGGTCGGACTTCACGTGGTCCTTCTGCGACTGGCGGTTCTGGCTGATGAGGACGAAGCAGGAGAGGAAGATGGCCTCGAGCGAGACGATCATGGTCAGCAGTCCGAAAGGAAACGGATCGAACTGCGGCACGCCGAGCGGCAACTCGTTGAAGGCGATCCAGAAGCCGAACCAGATGAAATTCAGCGCCAGGAACGTCATGCTGCCGCTGAACTCCGCGATCCAGTCGGCCACGCGCTGAAAGGTGGTGGTCTCGATCTCGATCACGTCGTTCACGTTCTGCGAGGCCTGCGTGCGCAACAGTTCGTCGGTGGCGCGCAAGCGCTTCCCCATGACCGCGAGGATGTCGAGGGCGATGTGCGGCTTGCGCTGCAGGACCTCCCAGAAGTGGTCGTGCTCGAGTACCAGCATCTCAGTGTCTTCCACCGCCACGGCGGTGGCGCTGCGCGCGCCCGGATCGAAGAGCGAGATCTCGCCCAGCATCTCGCCCGCTTTCACCTCGCCCAGGATGACCTTCGTTCCCTCGGTCGTCTCGATGTGGACCTGGATGCGCCCCTGGCTTACCAGCATGAGCGAATCGCCCACGTCACCGCGGGTGAAGATGGTCTCGCCCTTCGAGATGGAGCGCGATTCCATGCGCTCGGCAAGCGCACTGCGCTCTTCGTCGTCCATCAGGGAGAACAACGGCGCTTCGGCGAGCATCGCGGCGATAGTGGCCATAGATTCCCGGAGCACAGAGAGAAACCCCGTGCTAGGGCGCAGTTTGCCACAGGCGAGCCGGTGCGCCTAGCCAATTTGCGACCGCCTCATGAATTCGCGGGGACTGAACCTTTTCCTTTTCGCCTTCTGCTACCGGCTGGTAGGGTGGAACTGGAGACGCGAAACGCGAAACATGCCAACACCCACCGCCACCGCCGACGCTCCCGCTCGCCGCGGAGCGCTGCATGGACTTCGCCGCTTCTGGCAAGCGCTAGGGCCGGGGCTGATAACCGGGGCGGCGGATGACGATCCCTCTGGCATTGCGACCTACACCATTGCCGGCGCGCAGCTCGGCACCGGCATGCTGTGGACGGCCTTCATCACCTGGCCCTTGATGGGCGCGGTGCAGAACATGTGCGCCCGTATCGGCATGGTGACCGGCCGGGGCCTGGCGGCCGCCTTTCGCTTGAAGTTGCCGCGTCCCGTATTGGTGGCCGCTGTGGTTGGACTGCTCGCCGCCAACACCATCAACGTAGGCGCCGACCTGGCGGGAATGGCGGACGCCGCCGCGATGCTCTCCGGCATCAGTTCCCACTTTTGGGTGTTCCTGTTCGCCGTGCTTATCTCCTGGGCGACGGTACGTTTCCGTTACCACCAGATCGCCAACACGCTGAAGTGGCTGGCGCTCGTGTTGTTCGCGTACGTGGCGGCTGCTTTCGTCATCCGCGTGGACTGGCACGACGCGCTGCGCAACACCGTGGTCCCGCGCATTCCGCAAGGCAAGCTGGGTTGGCAGACGCTGGTCGCCATCCTCGGTACCACCATCAGCCCGTATCTTTTTTTCTGGCAGGCCTCGCAGGAGGTGGAAGAGGAGAAGCACAAGGGCCGGCACACGGTGCATCAGCGCCGCGGCGCGACGCGGCGTGAGATCCGTACCCGCAGGATGGACGTGGGCACGGGCACCTTCTTCTCCAATCTCGTGATGTACTTCATCATCTTGGTGGCGGCGTTTACCCTCCATCGCGCCGGCGTCACCAACATCGAGACCTCGCACGAGGCGGCCTCGGCGCTGCGTCCGCTGGCCGGGAACCTGGCATTCCTGCTTTACACCGTCGGCATCGTCGGCGTCGGCCTGCTCGCTATCCCGACCCTCACCGGCTCGGCGGCATATGCGTTCGCGGAGACCTTCGGGTGGAAGCAGGGGCTCGATCAGCGGCTCCGCCGAGCGCGCTCGTTCTATACCGTGATCCTGATCTCTACCGCGATCGGCGTGATCCTCGACTTCACCCACTTCAGCGCGGTGCAGGCGCTCTATTGGAGCGCGGTCATCAACGGCCTGCTGGCGCCGTTCCTGCTGGTGGGGATCCTGCTGGTCGCGTCGGACCGCAAGCTGATGAATGGACAGCCCAGCTCATGGCTGAGCCGCGTCGCGGTCGGCGCGACGGCGGTCGCGATGTTCGGCGCTGCCATCGCTATGTTTGTCTTGTAGGCGCTGCCTGCGGCAAGGCCCGGGGTCCTAGGCGTCTTTCCGGTAGACCACAACAAAGCGCCGCGCGCCTTCGCCTTCGCTCTCGGTGGCAAGGTCCGGCTGCTCGCGCAGTGCCAGGTGAACGATGCGACGCTCGCGCGCCGACATGGGAGAGAAGCTGTAGGGGGTTCCGGTCTGGCGGACGCGCTCGGCGGCGTGTCCCGCCGCCTGCGTCAACTCTTCGAGCCGCCCGGCGCGATAGTTGCGGCAATCGAATATCACCAGGTCGTGCTCTTCCGACTCCAGGCGCAGCGATTTCAGCGCGACATGCTCGATCGCGCGCAGCAGCTCCGCGTTCTGCGCCAGCACCGCGGGAGAGTCCGGCCCGCCCAGCTCTACCAGGATGGTGGGGCGCTCGACGCTGCCTTCGGGGACGACCGGATCCACCGTGATGCGCCACTTGAGCTCGAACCCAGCGGCGGGGACGAGCCGTTTCAGCAACCCGTCGAGCTGTTTCGCGGCAGCGACTTTGTCGGCGAGGGGCATGTGCTTTTCTAGCTCCTTATGTACTTACTTCCGCGGCTTGCGGGCACGCTCTTCCGCGTGCGCGCGCACCTGGCGTCCGAACTCGGTATTGTTCATCCATATCTGCTGTGCCAGGCCGATCAGGTTGCCGACCGCCCAGTAGAGTCCGAGTCCGGATGATAGATTCCAACTGATCACGCCCATCATCACCGGCATCATCACGGCCATCATGCGCTGCTGCATGGGATCCATGCCCGCCTGCGGCGTGAAGCGCTGGGTGAAGAACATGGTGATGATGATGCCGATGGGCAACAGGTGGAGTGTGTCGGGCGCGGCCAGGTCGTGGATCCAGAGCCAGTGCGCGTGCCGCAGCTCGATGGAGTTCCCCAGCATGCTGTAGAAGGCGAACAGGAATGGCATCTGCAGCAACACCGGAAAGCAGCCGCCGACCGGGTTCACCCCGTGCTCCTTGTAGAGCGCTTGCAGTTCGTCGTTCTGCGCGGCGCGGCGCGGATCGTTGAGCTTGAACTTCTTGTACCTCTCCTGGATCGCCTTCACCTGCGGCGCGACTTTCTGCATCTTCAGCGCCGACTTCATGCTGGAGAGACGCAGCGGGAACAGCGCTGCGTTGATGATCACGGTGAGGACGATGATGGCCCAGCCCCAGTTCGAGGTCCAGTGCTCCTGCGTCCACTTCAGCCAGAGGAAAAGCGGCTTGGAGATGAAGCCGAAGTATCCGAAATCGAGTGCGCCTTCGAGGTTGGGGCCTTCATTTGCAGCATGCACCGACTGGAGCACGTCGACTGCTTTCGGTCCTACGTACAAGCGCGCGCTAGTCTTGCCATTGGGATTTCCCACCGCCGCGCCCAGCACGCTCACCTTGATGGTCTTGTTCGGATCGGGCTTGGCCGGATCTTCCGGGATGGACGCCTGGTTGTGCAGCGTGATCATCGCCACATGTTGCGGATCGTCCGGCAAGAAGATCGCCGCGAAGTACTGGTCGATCACGCCCGCCCAGTGGAACGGGCCGGCGATGGTCGCGCCCCCCGAGGCTTTCTTGGCTGCCAGGCGTTCGATGTTGTTGGCGTACTGGTAGTCGATGCGCTCGGCGCCGTAAGAGGCCGGATTGGTTGAGTCGCCAAACCCGCCCGGCCACGCGGGATACGCCGTCACGTTCGCGCCGCCGCGCGTGACTTCGGTCTCGACCCTGACCTCGTAGGAGTGTCCGAAGTGGAACGACTTGCGCACGCTCAGGTCGCCGGCGGCGTACTCGAAGGTGAGGTCGGCGGGCGCCGTCTTTATACCGGCGTCACTTCCCTCCTCCCTAACGTAGAGGGCTGAGTTCAACTGATTGCGCAGCGTCTCGTCGTAGGCCCACAGCGAGAGTGGGTAGCCGGCCGTCTCTGCGCCGTACTTGTTGACCAGCTCGAGCGGATGTCCCTGGTTGTCTTTGAATCTCTTCAGGATCCACGACTTCACCTGCGCGCCGCGGTTGGTGAAGGTGATCTTGTAGAGGTCGTTCTCGACCACGACCTCGCGCTCTCCCGCAGCCTGCTTGTTCTCGACCGGAGGAACGGGAGTGCGGGCAGCGGCTTGCTTCGAGCTGCTCGCCGCGCTTCCCGGCTGCGCACTTGCCGCCGGCTGACCGGATGAAGCGGCTGGCTGGCCGCCGCCTGCCGCCGGCTGGTTCTGCTGTTGCTCCTCTTTTGGTTTCTCCACCAACTGCGGCGCGAATTTGCGCAGCAGCGGCTGCGTCACCAGGATGATGGCGAACGTGATGGCAAACACGAGGATGAGCCGCTTCTGCAGCCCCGGGTCTTCGTTCGGGTTTTGGAAGTCGCCGTTCAACGCTTCATCCGATCCGCACCCGGTGCCGGGGTTGGTGACGGGTTGGGTGCCGGGTAATGACTAGCGGGTACCGGCACCGGATCTGATCCACCCTTCACGAACGGATGGCAGCGCAACACGCGCCACGCCGCCAGCGCCGTCCCCACCAGCAGGCCGCGCTGCTCGAGCGCCTCGATGGCGTACTGCGAGCACGTCGGCGTGTAACGGCAGGTGGGCGGAAGCGAGGGCGAGATCCAGCGCTGGTAGGCGCGCAAGATACCTTGCAGCCCATTTTGCAGCCCAGCTTGTAGACCGCGTCTCACTTCGCACCTCGCTCGATCACGGCAAATCCTTTGGCGACCTCGGCCACGAGCGCGGGTAAAGTCGCCTTGGCCGCCGAGCGTTTCGGATTGATGACCACATCCACCGCGCGCTCGAACGCAGCCAGGTTCATGCGCACCGCCTCGCGCACGCGGCGCCGGATGCGATTGCGCTCCACTGAGCCACCGAGTGCCCGGCTCACGGTGAAGCCGATGCGCGGCCGTCCGGCGGCAGTCTGGTCGGTTTTGCGATCGAGATAGAAGAAGGTCATGTGCGAACCGAAGTGGCGCCGGCCGCTCTCGTACACTCGAACAAAATCCGCGCGCTTGAGCAGGCGCGCCGACTTCGGAAAGCTCTGTGGGATCGCGTTCACGGCTGAAGTCCGCTGGTCGAGCAGACGGCCCTATTTCTCTCTAAAACCAGGCTTCACGCTCACGCGCTTGCGGCCCTTGGCGCGGCGGCGGGAGAGGACCTTGCGGCCACCTTGCGTCTTCATACGGCTGCGGAAGCCGTGCTTCTTCGAGCGGCGACGGCGGTTGGGCTGGAATGTGCGCTTCGGCATCGGAGGACTACTCTCCTAACAGGAAAAATGCGGAGGAACAAACGACGAGTATATAGGACGCGCGCCGCAATCAGCAACGAACGCGGAGGAACCGCTTCACCGTGCGCGCGCTCGCCTTCATCGTCCCGGGACACGTCGCGCATCACCTGAACATCCTGCAAAGATATCTCTAGCAAAAATCGCTTGCACCAACGTCGCGACAGTTACTCGACCGCTACTTGACAAGCGCGCGCGCGAAGCATAATAACGCTAGAATTTTTTTTGAAAACAGGCGCGCGAACTTATCCACATCCATTTTTTTTCGTGGTAGGATGCGGCTCAGTCAAAACGAGATCAGCTTCGACACTGATTAAACAAGAACTCTTACCCGACGCCCAGCCGGCGGCGGCCTTAGCAATAAAGCAACAAGCAATGTCCCGGACGTCTTTGGCGGTTTCATCCAGCCCGAGGCGACAGGGATTGCTGTTCGAGAAACCACTTTTTCACAGGCTGCGCTGACACGTCCGCGCGCCAGATCGATAAGGCTTGGCATATGTCTCTTTCGTCCACCGCTACCACGACTGCCAATCCCTGGGTCCGGATCCTTTCCGCGCTCGAGAAGAAGATCAACCGGCACTCTTTCGAGACTTGGCTCAAGCCCGCGCGCTTCAGCCACGCGGAAGGCGATCTCCTGGTCATCCGCGTCCCCACGGCGGAGTTCCGCACCATCGGCGAGAAGTATGCCGACCTCATCCAAGAGGCCATCGACGGCCTCGACCTCGGCTTCACCGACGTGAAGTACATGACGCAGGAGGAGCTCACTCCGCCGGCGCCCGTCCGCGCCGATGGCGGCTTCGCGGCCGTCGGTACCGGAGCCAGCGGCGCGGCAGGATCCGCTGGCGGCGCCGGACGTCCTGGCTCGCAAGTCCGCTTTGACTGGGATGGCGCGGCGCAGCTCAACCCGCGCTACACCTTCGACAACTTCATCATCGGCGCCGGCAACCAGTTCGCGACCGCCGCGGCGCAGGCGGTGGCCGAGCGTCCGTCGAAGGCGTACAACCCGCTCTTCTTATATGGCGGCGTCGGCATGGGTAAGACCCACCTGATGCAAGCCATCGGACACGAGATCAAGCGCCGCTTGCCGGAGGCGGCCATCTGCTACCTCTCGAGCGAGAAGTTCACCAACGAGATGATCAACTCGCTGCGCTACGACAAGATGACCAGCTTCCGCGATAAGTATCGCCACGTGGACGTGCTGCTCATCGACGACATCCAGTTCCTCGCGCAAAAAGAACGCACGCAGGAGGAGTTCTTCCATACCTTCAACGCGCTGCACGAGGGCCTCAAGCAGATCGTGATCGCGAGTGATCGTCCGCCGAAAGAGCTGGCCGAGATCGAGGACCGCCTGCGCAACCGCTTCGAGTGGGGATTGATCGCGGACATCCAGCCTCCCGACCTCGAAACGAAGGTTGCGATTCTCCAGAAAAAGGCCGAGTCCGAGCGCGTCGCTCTGCCGACGGACGTCGCACTCTTCATCGCGTCGAATATCCGGTCGAACGTGCGCGAGCTCGAAGGCGCGCTCATCCGGCTCATCGCCTACTCCTCACTCACCGGCACGGAGATCAACATCCAGACGGTGCAGCAGGTGCTCAAGAATTTCATCGACGCGCAGTCGCGCAAGGTGACTATCGATGCCATTCAGAAGTCGGTGGCCGAGCAGTTCGGGTTGCGCGTGCCGGAGATCAAGGCGAAGAATAACTCGCGCCAGATCGTCTACCCGCGGCAGATCGCCATGTACCTGGCCAAGCATCTGACGGAAGCTTCGCTGCCCGAGATCGGGCGCCAGTTCGGCGGCAAGCACCACACCACCGTCATGCACTCGGTCGACAAGATCGAGACCGTGCGCAAGAACGACAAGGATTTGAACAGGCTGCTCAATAAACTGACCGAGACTTTGACTACGTAGCGGCAGTTTGGCACGTGTTTTCCGCTGAACGCTCCGGTTATATACGTTGCCGGTGTGCATAGCGTGTGGAAGGTGTGGGAGTCGGGGCTGGAATAGAAGTAGCGTCCCGGTTCCGCAGTGGCGCCAACCGTGGATCGGACGAGTATCGGGAAGCGTAAGACGGAGTGAAGTAGTACCGCGTGAGTGGATTAGGAATGTTTCCCACTTTTCCTGAGCCCCTACTGCTACTACTGGTTTATTAGCTTTTTGATTTGGTATAAGAAAGAGCAGTTGGGGAGCATCGCAATGCCTTCAGCCATGGCCTCTACCAGTACAGGCACAACCACGGAAATGGGTACGATGATGGAGATCACAGTCAGCAAGCTCGACCTGCTGAAAGAATTGACGGCGACGCAGGGTGTGGTCGAGCGCAAGACGACCATTCCCATCCTATCGAATTTCCTTTTTGAAGCTGCCGGCGACAAACTCTCCATCACCGCCACCGATCTTGACCTGAGCCTGCGCACCTCATGTGAGGCCAAAGTGAAGAAAGAAGGCTCCTGCACTATCCCGGCGCGCAAACTCTACGACTACGTGAAGCTGCTGCCCGATGGCGATATCTCCATCAAACAACTCGAGAATCACTGGGTGCAGATCCGCAGCGGCCGGTCCAATACGAAGATGATTGGCATGGCGCGCTCGAATTTCCCCGCCCTGCCCGTCTTCCCCACCTCCGGCGTGGTGAAACTGCCCGCCGCCGTGCTGCGCATGATGATCTCGAAGACCATCTTCGCCATCTCCAACGAAGAATCGCGCTACACGCTGAACGGCGCGCTGCTTGTGCTCAAGCCGGAATCCATCACCATGGTCGCGACCGACGGACATCGCCTCGCGCACATCGAGACCAGCGCGGCAAAGTTTGAAGTCTCGGGGGAGTTGAAAGTGCTGGTCCCGAAGAAGGCGATGGCCGAGATCTCGTCGCTGCTCTCGGTCTCGGATGTGGAGCACGTTGAGTTCGGCCGCGACGAATCCACCCTCTTCTTCCGCATCGGTTCGCGCCTGCTCACCTCGCGCCAGCTCACCGGCCAGTTCCCTAACTACGAGGCGGTGCTGCCCAAGGACAACAACAAGTTCGTCATCCTGCGCTCGGAAGACCTGGCCAGCGCCATCCTGCGCGTGGCGCAGTTCGCCGACGAGCGTTCGGGAGCGATCCGCATGCGGCTTGAAAAGGGCGAGGTCAAAGTGTCGTCGTCTTCGACCGAGACGGGTGAGTCGGAAGATTCGCTCGAGACCAGCTACGACGGCGAGACCGTCACCATCGGCTTTAACTCCAGCTACCTGCTCGATTTCCTGAAAGCCACCCCGGGCGGCGAAGTGCGCCTCGAGTTCAAGGACGCACAGTCCGCCGGCCAGATGCGTCCTGAGGAAGCCGGCGACTTCAAGTACCGCTACGTCGTGATGCCGATGCGGATCTGAGGAAGTTCTTTGCGATGGGCCGCGCTTCGGCGCGGCCTTTTCGTTTGCCCGCTATCGGCGTACACTCTCGCGCCATGCGAACGACCGTACCGGCCATCATCCTCTGCATCCTGTGCGCAGCCTGCCTGGCGCAGGCGCAGGCAAAGAAGCCCAACCCGGCTGACGGTGCCGTCACCGCCGGCGTCTACCAGAACAACTACTTCGGCTTCGAGTACAAGCTGCCCACGGGGTTCACCGACCGGACGTCGGCGATGCCGCAGAACGGGGCTGGTATCTCGTATGGGCTGCTCCATGCCTCCGAGCCGAAGTCGGCAACCAAGGTCGCCAGCTCGGTCACGCTCTTCGCCGATGACGCCGCCTATTGGAAATCGAAGAACGGTGCCGAGTATCTCGACAAGGTCTCAGCCCGATGAGCAAGCAAGCCGACCTCGTCGGCAAGATGGCGCCGCTCATTATCGGCGGCCATCAGTTCTATCGCCAAGACTACAAGCCACGCGCGAATTTCGCCGCCCGTCAGACCATCGTCGCCACCGTGATGAAGGGATACGTCCTCTCCGCCGTGCTCACCGCCGGTGACGCCGCCGGCATCGAAACGCTGCTCGCCGGTTGGCGCGCCGCCCACTTCAAGCCCCGGCGCTGAAGGCGCCCTCTCCGGTAGAATAAGTTTTCCCATGCGCCCGCTGCGCCTTCCCGTATTCGCGCCGTTCCTAGCCTTGCTACTGGCGTGCACATCCCCGATGCCCGCGGCCGCACAGGTGCGCATCGTGGTGGCGCGGGGCGCGGTCGAAGGCGGAGCTTACGTCAACCGCTCCATCGGCATCGCCTACCGGTTTCCCCCAGGATGGCTCGCGGTCGCGGAGCCGGGCGGCGAGGCCGGTCCGCTGCGCGTGCTGCTTCGGGCTGTCCCGCCGCCGCGCAATAACGGCCCTGCCGGCAACAGCAATGATCGTCGCCGGCTCACCCTCTACGCGGTCGCGCAACAGGACTTACCGGCAGACCAGCGCACCGACCCGGCGCGCTTCCTGGCAACCGATCCCGCCGCAAAGTGGCTCACGAAGCACGAAGCGAAGCACGAATCCCACGGCGTCGCGCGGCTGCGGACGCCGCTGCACCAGCCCCAGCCGCTCGAGGTTTACAGCCGGTCTTTCGTGCGCGCCGACTACCGGCTGGCTGCGGCGCAGGGCGAGCCCGGTTTGTATGACGTCGAGATCGCCGGCGTGGTGAATGGACACATGCTGCTGCTCTCCGCCCTGGGCGCGACCGAGACGGAAGCCGTCGAGCTCGCCGAGACCGCCGAAGACCTGACGTTTTCGCCCCCGCCAGATCCGGACGACAGTCCGACCGCGCCCAGCGTCGTCGAGCAGCGGCCAGACGCGCTGAAGCGTATCCGGCAATCGGAGAGTGCGGCGGTTGCCCGTGTGCGCACGAAGGTCGAGCCGGAGTATCCGGTGGAGGCGCGCGAGCGCGGCGTGGAGGGTGATGTGTTGCTGGCCATCGTCGTCGGCGCCGGCGGCAATGTGGTCGAGACGAGCGTGATCTCGGGGCATCCGCTGCTCAACGACGCCGCGCTCGAAGCAGTGAAGCAGTGGAAGTTCCAGCCTCTGATGGTGGATGGCGCCGCAGTCGAGACCGAGACCAAGATCCGTGTCCGCTTCAAGCTCAGCTCCGCCAAGCAAAGCAGCTGACCGCTAATTTCTCTAATGCGCAGACGGACGGCCATCTGAATGATGGGTCATGCTGAGGAACCGAGGGGCCCCGGCGCTCGCTCCAGCCGGGGTATCGGTGACGAAGCATCT
>JALYLW010000114.1 GCA_030774055.1 Acidobacteriota bacterium | reverse complement strand
CGCCTACATGATCTGGCTGGGGGTCAAGTGAGGAACGCCAAGTGAGGAACGCCAAGTGAGGAACGTCAGGCGATGAAAACGCTTTCCATCAACGGCATCATCCTCACGCTGGTCACCTTCCTGCCGGCCGCCGGGGCGCTGGTGCTCGCGGTGTTCCCGCGCAAGGTCATTGGCGAGCGCTGGTTCGCGCTCGGCGTCGCCGTCGCGAACTTCATCCTCTCGCTGCACCTGCTGCGCTACGAGGTGCCCACGCGCTTCTCCACCGCCAGCATCTTCCAGTTCGAGATCGATATTCCGTGGATCACCTCGCCCGCCATCCACTATCACCTCGGGCTCGACGGCATCTCGCTCTGGCTTGTCATCCTCACCACGTTCCTCGTGCCGCTCAGCATCCTGGTCTCGTGGCACTCGGTCTCGCACCGCGTGAAGGAGTTCTACGTCCTGCTGCTCGTGCTCGAGACGGCGATGATCGGCGTCTTCCTCGCCCTTGACCTGTTCCTGTTCTACGTTTTCTGGGAAGCCACGCTCATTCCCATGGCGCTGCTCATCGGCATTTACGGACACGAGCGGCGCATCTACGCCTCGATCAAATTCTTCCTCTATACCGCGATCGCTTCGGTGTTCATGCTCGGCGCCATCATCTGGCTCTACGCGCATACCGGGACGTTCGATTACGCCACCATCCGTGCGCAGCTCCAGGGCGGACACCTAGCCGTCTCCTGGAACGCGGCGCGCTGGCTCTTCCTCGGCTTCTTCATCGCCTTCGCTGTGAAGGTGCCGCTATGGCCGCTGCACACCTGGCTGCCCGATGCGCACGTCGAAGCGCCCACCGCCGGTTCCGTGCTGCTCGCCGGCGTGCTGCTGAAGATGGGAACGTACGGCCTGCTGCGCTTCAACGTGGGACTCTTTCCCGAGCAGGCGCAATACCACGCGCCCTGGATCATGACGCTCGCCATCATCGGCATCGTCTACGGCGCGCTCGTTGCCATGGTGCAACCGAATCTGAAGAAGCTGATTGCTTACTCCTCGGTCAGCCATCTTGGTTTCGTCGTGCTCGGCATCTTTAGTCTGACAACGCTCGGAATCGATGGCGCCGTCTTTCAGATGCTCAACCACGGCGTCTCCACCGGCGCGCTCTTCATGCTCGCCGGCATGCTCTACGAGCGTCGCCACACCTACGAGATCAGGAATTATGGCGGACTGGCCACGCCCATGCCCGTCTACGCCACCTTCTTCCTGGTGATCACGCTCTCCTCCATTGGACTGCCGCTGCTCAACGGGTTCGTCGGCGAGTTCCTCATCCTCGCGGGAGCGTTCAAAGCGAAGGCTCTGTGGGGCGCGCTCGCGGCAACGGGGGTGATCTGGAGCGCATGCTACATGCTGTGGATGTACCAGCGCGTCTTCTTTGGCGCCGTGACCGACGACCACAACGCGCAGCTGCAAGACATCGGCGCGCGCGAACGCCTCGCGCTCTGGCCCACCGCCATCGCCGCCCTCATCATGGGCGTCGCGCCCTGGTGGTGGCTGGGCATGATCGAATCCGGCGTCACCAAGCTGCTGCCTGCCTTCAAGACGCTGGCCCAGGGCATCGGACAGGGGCTGGGGAAATGAGGAGATGAGCGTGCCCGTCTACTCCATCCCGAGCGCCGACTACCTCGCCATCCTGCCCGAGCTCGTGCTGGCCGCCTTCGGCGTAATCGTGATGATGGCCGAATCGTTCTTCGCAAAGGGCCAGAGTCGCAGGCCGCTGGGATGGATCGCCTGCGCTGGCGCCCTCGCCGCGCTCGTCGCCACCTGGTACCAGGCGGGATCGCCGCACGTAGCCGGATTCTTTAATATGGTGCTGGTCAGCGAGTTCAGCGTCTTCTTTCATGTGGTGGTTGAGCTCGTGCTGCTCGCCTGCCTGCTCGGCTCGCTCGATTACGTGGAGCGCCAGCACCTCCCCGCCGGCGAGTTCTACGCGCTCATGCTGCTCGGCGCCGTGGGCATGGACCTTATGTCTTCGGCCGTCGAGCTGGTGCTCATCTTCGTCGCGCTCGAGATCTCGTCCATCTCCACCTACATTCTGGCGGGCATGCGCCGCCGCGTGGCCTCGAGCGCCGAGGCCTCGCTCAAGTATTTCCTGCTCGGGTCGTTTGCCACGGCTTTTTTTCTCTACGGCGTCTCGTTGATGTTCGGCGCCACCGGCACCACGAACATCATGGCCATCGGCGAGCAGTTGCATGACGGCAGTTTCGGCCCGCTCGTCTTCGCCGCCGTCGCGCTCATGCTGGTGGGGCTCGGGTTCAAGATCGCCTCCGCGCCCTTCCATGTCTGGACGCCGGACGTCTACGAAGGCGCGCCCGCTCCGGTGGTCGCTTTCATGTCCACCGCGCCCAAGGCCGCCGCCTTCGCCGTGCTGCTGCGCGTGCTCTTCGCCGCCTGGACACCGGGATGGTTCTGGCCCGTGTGGATCGGCGCCGCGCTCTCCATGACGCTGGGCAACATCGGCGCGCTACGCCAGAGCAACGTCAAGCGCATGCTCGCGTATTCCTCCATCGCCCATGCCGGATACCTGCTCGTCGCCATCACCGCCGCGAACGCCGCCGGCATCTCCGCCGCCATCTTCTACTCCGGCGCGTATGCGGCGATGAACGTGGGCGCGTTCCTGATCATCGCGCACCTCGCCGGCGAGGGCGAGCGCTTCGTCGCCATCGACGACTACGCTGGACTCTCCCGCCGCCAGCCGGTCATCGCCGCTACATTTGCGATCTTGCTGTTGTCTTTAATCGGGATCCCCGCCACCGGCGGGTTCTTCGCCAAGTTCTACGTCTTCAGCGCCGCGCTCCAAGCCAACCTCGTTGGACTCACCATCCTCGGCCTCATCAACAGCGGCATCGCCGCATATTACTACCTGCGCGTGATCGTGGTGATGTACATGCGTGAGCATCCGGCGGAGCATGAGCACGGCCACGGCGTCGAACGCCTCACCGTGCCGGAGGGCATCGCGCTCACGCTCAGCGTGCTGGTGACGTTGTATCTGGGGATCCTGCCGAACCGCGTGCTGCAACACGCCATCGAGTCGGCGAAAGACTTACTTCAGTAAGGCCGCTGCGCTGTTCTCCGGCGTCACTCCACCGCGGTCGTGATGTCCCGCAATCCGAATATCCACGACGCCAGTAGCCACAGCACCACACACTCCGCGAGTGCCAGCGTGATCATCCCGGCATCGGACGAGAATGCCCGGTCCGGCGCGTACGCCAGTATCGCTCTGGTCAGGCGTAACGCCGGCACCACACCCGACCAACCCGCACCGAAGAACTTCTCCAGCAGCAGCGGTAGCCCCAGAGTGAGCCCCGACGCAGACGCAGCCACTAGGGGATGCAGGAAGGCGGTATAGAACAGCGTCACGACCGAGACGAGCAGGCTCGCTGCCATTGCGTGCGCCATCATCAGGGCCGCGCCGCCCGGCTTCGCGCCGGGAAACAGCACGAACAGGCTGCCGGCCACGCCGGCGTAAAATACCGCGGTCGTCAGGTTCACGCCCAGGATCGCGCCCGCCACATACTTCCGCCGCGTGACCGCCTTTGACAGCACTGCGATGATGCGCCGCGTCTTGCGCTCGTTCTGGAACAGCGACGCTGCGAGCACCACACTGAACAGCGTCCCATACACTGCCTCCTGCTTGAAGACGAGCAGCGCGTCCGCGTCATTCCGTTCCAACGTGCGCAGCAACGCGGTGATGCCCACGACGTATGCGAACATCAGCAGCAGGAACCAGCGCTGCTCCCGTACAACGTTCGCGGCGATCAGCCATACCCGCATCATGATGGCGTGGCTCCAGTCGCGTGAGCGGCGCCCTGGTCGCCCTTGTCATCCTTGTCATCCTTCTCATCCTTCTCTTGGGCCAGCGCCAGGAACAGCTCCTCCAACGAGCGCCGCGCCGGATTCACGCGTACCACCTCGCCTCCGGCCGCCCAGACGCGCTCGATGTACTCGCGCTGCGCCGTACTCGCTACCGTGATCTTGGTGAGGCCGTTCTCCGCCACCGCCTGCACGACCAAGCTTGGGTCTAGCCTTTGCAACTCCGCGCCGCGCTGGTCTGCGTGACGAAAGACGATCTCCGACTGCGCGCCCGATTCCAGCAGCTCGCTCGTCGTCCCCATGCGCGCCACGCGTCCGTGAACCAGAACCGCGATGCGGTCAGAGATCAGCTCGATCTCCGAGAGCATGTGTGAGCTCAGGAAGACCGTTTTGCCCGCGGCCTTGGCGCGCAGCAGCAACTCGCGCACGGCGACTCGTCCGATGGGATCGAGCGCCGAGGTGGGCTCATCCAGCACCAAAAGCTCGGGATCGTTGACCAGCGCCTGCGCCAGGCCCACGCGCTGTAGCATCCCGCGAGAGAACTTCGAGACGTTGCGCCTGGCAACGTCCGTCAGCTCGAGCAGCTCCAGCATCTCGCGCGTGCGCTTGGTCAGCGCCGCGCCACCGAGGCCGTTGAGCGCGCCGTAGTAGCGCACCACCGCCTCCGCCGAGCGATGGACAAACGCCACGTTCTCCGCCAGGAATCCGACCCGGGCGCGCGTGCGAGCGTGACCGAACGCTTGGCCCAGCATCTGGCCACCACCACGTGTCGGCCGCATGAACCCCATCGCGATGTGGATGGCCGTCGTCTTCCCCGCGCCGTTCGGCCCGAGGAAGCCGAGTATCTCGCCACGCTCGACCGCGAGCGAGAAGCCGTCGAGCGCGCGGACGGCCGTCCGCCGGGTGAAGCCCCGGTATTCCTTGGTCATGCTGTCGAACTGAAGCGCGGCTTCGGTTCCCATCGCGGCAGTCATTCTAACTTCTAATGCGGGTCGTCTTACTTACTCGCACATGGGAGCGCGCGACGCGCGCCAAAAACAAAGGGCCTCCGCTTTCGCAGAGGCCCGCAAACGAGTCCTGCGCTAGAGTGCGCGCAGGAAGATCATGACCCAGATGAACAGCACGAGCGACTCGATGAAGGCGAGTCCAAGGATCAGCGCCAGCTGTATGCCAGGACGCGCCGCGGGATTCCGCGCCATGCCCTCGCACGCCGCCGAGGCCACCTTCGACTGCCCATAGGCAGCCAGTGCGACCGCGATCGCCAGCGCAATGCCCGCGTATTGCCAGTTCCCCGCCGCCCCGGTGGGTGCCGTCTGCGCCGAAGCCGGCGTCGCTGCGGCCATCAGCACGATCGCCATCAGTACGAACATCATTACTCTACGCATTTCACTTTCTCCTGTCGTAGCGCATTATGATCTGCCGCCAGTGGGTGGTTGACGCCATCCTGGTGCAGGCGCCCTCACGCTCGCAGCCACTTCCATGAAGCCATTATGAAGTCGATATCTCTGAGTACTGGGTACCGGGTACTGAGTACTGCTTCTTCCTAGTGTTCTTCCGACAACGCTCCGCCCAGGTAGACCGCCGAGAGCAGCACGAAGATGTACGTCTGGATGAACGACACGCCGATGTGCAGCGCCAGGAAAACGATAGGCACGCCGATGGGGATGAGCGAGAAGAACGCCAGGGTGACCATGTCGCCGGCGAAGATGTTGGCGAACAAACGCACCGTGAGCGAGAGCACACGCGCCAGGTGGCTCACCACTTCGATCACCAGCATGAGCGGCGCGATCGCCATCACCGGTCCGGTGAACTGCTTGATGTAATGGAAGCCTTGATGCTTGATGCCCTGGTAGTGGTAGTAAAACCACGTAACCAGCGCGCAGCCCAGCGGCACCGTCGGGCTCGCCGTAGGCGATACGAAGCCCGGCACCAGGCCAATGAGGTTCGACGTCAGGATGAACATGCCCAACGCCATCAGGAAGCCGGTGTACTTCTCGTGGCCGTGGCCGATCAAGCTCCGGCCCAACTCGTCGACGAAGCCGTAGATACCTTCGAACAGGTGCTGCGTCCCGCCCGGATCCTCCACCGAGAGCCGCGAGCGCACGAACACAAACACCAGCGTGAGGAAGAGCACCACCAGGAGCTGCATGGCGACAAAGTTATTGATGGGCGCGGCGGGGTCGTGGGGATGGATGCCGAGCGCGTGCAGCAGCGCCGTCACCGGCCCGCCCAAGATACGGTTCAGGAATGCCGTGAAGGGCAGCTGGGTCGCCGAAGCTAAGAAAGCAAGTGTCATGTAGAAGACTAGACGTCGTGCCGCAGCGTGCTCCACGCTTCGTACACTCCCTCGCAGACCATTGCCGCCACCGGCACGAACAGGCCTGCAAAGAAGCCGTAAATACCCTGTCCAGAACCTCTCAAAATAACATAGACGATAATCGCCAGCAATCCATACCGCAGCAAGGATTTAACCACGATCCCGGCGGTCGAACGCTCGCCCGTGCGCGTGACCACGTCGGCGAGCGCGTCCACCCCCGACTTCAGCCAGTAGAAGTTTGCCGCTCCAACCAGCGCGCCGGCCAGGAAGCCAAGCGCGAACCGCCAGCCCAGCATTGCCGCCAGCACCGGCGCGGCGACCACCGCCAGCGCCACCATGATGCGCGTCATCCGGGCATAGGCGCCGGCGAAGAAGGCCTCAGTGACTGGCTCTCCCGGACGTTCTCCCGGATCAGGGCTTTCTTTCATCGTCGCTCTCACCCGCCGCTCACCAGGTCACCCGATACCTACCGGCTTGCCTTCAGCGCCGTCCGGATCATCTGCACGAACCCGGCCACGATCCCCACGATCACGCCCGTCAGCGTGATCCACTTCGTTCCCAGCCAACGATCGAGACCTGCGCCGATGGCCCAGCCCACAAAGGTAGCCGCCGGCAACAGGAATCCCAGCTCGCCATACTTGGCGACTTGCTGCCACGAGCGCCGCTCGCGTTTTTCCGCGCGCATCTCACGCTTTTCGTTCGGATCAAAGTCCGGCGAGCGCTGCTCGTCCGTCATATGGGTTGCTCGAAGAATGGATCATTCGGAAAAAAGAATACTCGAAGAAATGGGTTGCGAGCAGAAAGACAGCGCCGCCTAGCGCAAGAACGCCTGCGTCACCGCTTGCGGCGCCGTGATCGTCCACGTTGCGGCGCGGATGATCAGCTCGGGAAACAATCCGATGCCCACCGTGGCCGCGCCCGTGATGAGCAGCGCCAGGCGCAGGCCGAAGGCCGGGTGGATGGGCTCGGCGTCAAGCGCCGGCCGCATCAGCATGGCGTTGATGATGCGCAGGTAGTAGTAGAGCGAGACGGCGATGTAGAACACCGCCAGCGACGCCAGCACGTAGTGTCCGGTCTGGATCAGCGCCAGGAAGATGAAGTACTTGCCGTAGAACCCGGCCAGCGGCGGGATGCCGCCTAGCGAAAGCAGGAAGATCACCATCAGCATGGCTTCCACCGGGCGCTTGAACCAGAGTCCGGCGATATCGTCGATCTCATCGCCGATCAGGTCGCGCCGCCGCAGCGACACGATCACCGCGAACGCGCCCAGGTTCATGAAGGTGTAGACCAGCAGGTACACCAGGATGCCTTTGATGCCGGTATCGTTCCACGCCACCAGGCCCAGCATCATGTAACCCACGTGCGCGATCGAAGAATAGGCCAGCAGGCGCTTGAGGTTGTTCTGCGTGATCGCCGCCAGGTTGCCGCCGGTGAGGGTGGCGATGGCGACGAAGATGACCATGGGCATCCACAGTTCCGAAGCGTAACGCAGCGCATATAAGAAGATGCGCAACAGCAGCGCCCATGCCGCCGCTTTGCCTGCCACCGACATGAATCCGGTGATCGCCGTGGGCGCGCCTTCGTATGCGTCCGGCGCCCACTGATGGAACGGCACCGCCGCGATCTTGAAGAATAGCCCGGCCAGCGTGGTCACCACCGCCAACACGAGGATGGGATAGCTCGAGTGCTGCAGTACCGCTAAGCGGCGCCCGATCATGGTGACGTCCGTCGTGCCCGTGAGTCCGTAGAGCAACGACAGGCCGTAGGCGAAGATGCCGCTGGAGAAAGCGCTCAGCAGCAGATATTTCAGCGCGGCCTCATTGGAGCGTTTGTCGCGCCGCAGGAATCCCACCAGCACATACGTCGAGATCGCCATCAGTTCCAGGCCGATGAACAGTAGAACGATGTCTTTACCCGAAGCCATGCACATCATGCCGACGACGGAGAACAGCATGAGCGCGTAATACTCGCCGTGGTCTTCCTGCTCGATCTCCATGTAGCGCACCGAGATCAGGATGGTGAGCGCGGTCGCCACAATGAACAGCCAGAAGAAGAAGATGGCCATGGGATCCATGACCACCGTGCCGTTGAAGCCGGTCACATCCAGCGTGCCGCCGCGCGCGAGCATCTGCTGCACGCGCCACAGCGAGCCCGAAGCGAAGACCAGTCCAATGGCGGCCGTGGCCGCATTCCAGCGTTTGTCCGCGGCGGGCAGCAAAAGATCCACGATCAGGATGCCGCAGCCGAAAAGCGCGAGCATCACCATCGGCATCACGACGGCAAGGTCGTGGACGTTCGCGAACTGGTTGATGACTATCGGCACTAGCGGCTGCCCTCGGGCTGGGTCGCCGATTGCGCGGCGGCAGCAGGTTGCGCCGGTGCAGACTTCTCCGCATTAGCATTCATTGTCCCGTACTCATTCGGACGCACGATCTTCACGATCTGCGCCACCGGTTGTTCCAGGATGCGGAAGAACGGCTTCGGATAGACCCCGATCCATACCGCCAGGATGAGCAGCGGCACGAAGGTCGCGATCTCACGCGGCGTGAGGTCGGGCAGGTTCTGGTTCTTGGGATTGGTCACCGGGCCAAAGAAGACGCGCTGATAGAGCCACAGCAGGTAAGCCGCGCCCAGCACCACGCCCCACACCGCCCAGAACACCCACTGGCGGTTCTCCATGAACGCACCTTGCAGGATGGTGAACTCGCCGATGAACCCATTCAGTAGCGGCAGTCCCAGCGAACTTAGGAACATGATGAGCGTGATGGTGGCGTACACCGGCATCACGCTGGCGATGCCGCCGTATTCGGATATCTCGCGCGTGTGCCGCCGCTCATACAGGATGCCGACGATCAAGAAGAGCGCGCCGGTGGAGATACCGTGGTTCACCTGCTGCAGCACCGAGCCACTGAGTCCAAGCGGGTTCAGCGCAAACAACCCCAGGGTGCAGAAGCCGAGGTGGCTGACGGAGGAGTATGCCACCAGCTTCTTCATGTCCTTCTGCATCAGCGAGACTAAAGCCCCGTACAAGATGCCGATGATCGAGAGCGTGATCATCCAGAAGCGCACCGTCGGATGCATCGCCGCCTGCGGAAAGAATGGCAAGGAGAAGCGTATCAAGCCATACGTTCCCATCTTTAGTAACACGCCCGCCAGGATCACCGAGCCCGCCGTGGGCGCTTCCACGTGCGCGTCCGGCAGCCAGGTGTGGAACGGGAACATGGGAACCTTGATGGCGAAGCCGATGAAGAACGCGAGGAAGAGCAGGATCACGTATTTCAGGCCCCACTTCGCCGCGATCGACGCGGTGCTGATCCAGAGACCGCCCATCACGGCGGTACCCGGGCCGGTGACGTCCGCGAACGCGAAGGTATAAGCGTTCCCTACCGCGTGGTGGTGGAAGTAAAGGAACAGGATGCCCAGCAGCAGCAGCACCGATCCGACCAGGGTATAGAGGAAGAACTTGATCGCCGCGTAGAGTTTCCTCGGTCCGCCCCAGATACCGATCAGCAGGTACATCGGCACCAGCATCACTTCCCAGAAGACGTAGAAGAGGAAGAAGTCGAGCGCCATGAAGACGCCGAGCATGCCGGTCTGCAGGATGAGGAACCAGATGTAGTATTCCTTCACCCGGTCCTGGATGGCTTCCCACGAGCTGAGGATCGAGATCCATCCCAGCAGCGTCGTCAGCATGATGAGCAGGAAGCTGATGCCGTCGATGCCGATCAGGTATCCCGCGCCGATCGAGGGGATCCAGTTGTTCGCCGCGCCCTCCACGAACTTGAAGCCGGGCTGGTCCACACTCGCCCAGAACCATACGACCAGCGGCAGCGAGACGACGAATCCGCCCAGCGCGAACAGGTTCGCGATCCACTTGATCGCGTTCGTGTTCTCCTTGGGGACGAACAACAGCAGCAGCGCCCCCGCCAGCGGCGTTAACAGGATGATGGAAAGTATGTGATTCTGCATTTGCGTTAGCTCGTACTCAGACTTCCTTCGTCGGACCTACCGCCACACGTAATACGCCACGAATCCGATCAGTCCCAACACCATCACCAGTGCGTAAAACTGCACCTGTCCCCACTGGAACAGTCGCGCCGGATACGACGCCACGCGCGTCAGTATCGCCGGCCCGTTCACGCCGATGCCGTCGATGATCCACTTGTCCCACCAGCTCGAGAGCGTCCCGGCTAGCTTGGTGAGCCAGCCGGCCCCGTTCACGCCGCCGTCTATCACGTTGGCGTCGAACTTCCATAACGCGTCGCCTAATCCCATCGCCCCAAGGCGCACGTTGCCGAGCTTCTTCCGACCGGTAAAGACGTAGTCGTAAGCTTCGTCCACCCAATACTTGTTGTAGAGGACGTTGTAGACCGGCTTCGCCGCCACCTCGATGGGCTCGCGATATCCCCGGTCAGCGTTCTGGTACGCGCGCTTCGCCAATCCCCAGCCCGCGAACGCCGCGCCTACCGAGAGGAACATCAGGATGTACTCGGCGGTGTCAGTCTTCTCTTCCGCCTTTTCGCCAGCGGCGAGCTGCTTCCCTTCACCGGTGCGAACCATCTCTTTGGCTTCGCCCGCGAATACCGGCTCCAGGAACTTCTCAAAGCGGTTCGATCCGCCCAGCGAGTGCGGGAAGCCAAGGTATCCCGCGAACACGGCGCAGAATGCCAGGATGACCAGCGGCACCGTCATCGACTTCGGCGATTCGTGCACGTGGCTCTCGACTTCAGGAGACATCCTCGGCCGTCCCTGGAACGTCAGGTACATCAGCCGGAACATATAGAAGCTGGTCATCAGCGCGGTTACGAACGCCATGTACCACAGGATCCGGTACGCGCCGTTCTCGCTGTGCCACGTCTGCCACAGGATCTCGTCCTTCGAGAAGAAGCCGGCTAGTCCGGGAATTCCCGCGATGGCCAGCGTTCCCACCAGCATCGTCCAATGTGTCACCGGGATCTTCTTCCCCAGCGCGCCCATCTTGCGCATGTCCTGCTCGCCGCTCATCGCATGGATAACGGAGCCGGAGCCAAGGAACAGCAACGCCTTGAAGAACGCATGCGTGAACACGTGGAACACGCCGGCGGCGAATGCGCCCACGCCGAGCGCCAGGAACATATATCCGAGCTGCGAGACGGTCGAATACGCCAGCACGCGCTTGATGTCGTTCTGCACCAGCCCGATGGACGCCGCGAATATCGCCGTCAGCGCGCCCACGATGGCCACCACCTTCATCGTCTCCGGGGCCAGCACGAATAGCGCGTTCGAGCGCGCCACCATGTAGACGCCCGCCGTCACCATGGTCGCGGCATGGATCAAAGCAGAGACCGGGGTGGGACCTTCCATCGCGTCCGGCAGCCAGATATAGAGTGGGATCTGCGCCGACTTGCCGCACGCGCCCACGAACAGCATGAGCGTGGCGAAGGTGATCACGGCGTCGCCGGAAGCGAAGTGTCCGCTGCGCGCCAACTCCGTCACCGCCGTGTACTTCACCGTGCCGAAGTACCACGCGATCGAGAACATCCCCAAGATGAATCCCGCATCACCGATGCGGTTCACGATGAACGCTTTGTTCGCCGCCGTGGACGCCGAGGGCCGCTGGAAGTAGAACCCGATCAGCAGATAGGAGCATAGGCCCACGCCTTCCCAGCCCACGAACATCAGCGCGTAGTTGTTCGCCAGGATCAATACCAGCATGGAGAACATGAAAAGGTTCAGGTAACCGAAGAAGCGGTAGTACCCACCCTCGTGTGCCATGTATCCGGTCGAGTAGATGTGGATCAGCATGCCAACGCCGGTCACGAACAGCAGCCAGATTGCCGAGAGTGGATCGAGCAGGAAGCCCGCCTCCACCTTGAACTGCGAGAATCCCCCGTGGCTCGGATATACCATTCGGCCATCGTCGGTGCCCAGCCAGGTGTAGCAGGCGCCGCCCGCGGTTGGTACGCAGGTGTCGTAGGCCGCGTGATCATGCGCCGCCGCCCAGTCGGTGTATTGCCATACCGCCATGCATGCCCACAGGAACGCCAGCACCACCGCGCCCACACAGACGGCGTTGACGAAGGCGTGCGGCAATCTTTCCGGAGCGTGGTGCGGCGCCGGCGGATGCGCATGCGGATCGGCCGGACCGTGCGCCGCGTGCGGGTCGTGGGCGGTATCAGCCGGCGACGCTCCCGCATCGTCGTGTCCCCCGTGCGAAGAAACGCCTTCCGCTCCGGCCGGCGTAGGCGTCCGCCATGCCCTTCCAAAGAAGAACATCACCGCTGCGCCGGCCAGCGGCAGCAGCGGCACTATCCATATGTGTTCTAAGAAGAACATGCGCTTTTAGTTCGAAACTCTCCCCGCTCTTTCAACGTCTCTGCGCTCTCTGCGTTTCAAGCTCTTCGGCTACTCGCAGCTCGCAACTCGCAACTCACCACTTTAAGAGATCGACCTCATCCGCGTTGATCGTCTCTTTATTCCGGAAGAACGCGATCAGGATGCCCAGCCCCACCGCCGCCTCCGCCGCCGCGTCGGTGATGATAAAGATGGAGAATACCTGCCCATGCAGCGTGCCATACATGCGCGAGAACGCCACCAGGTTTAGATTCACCGCGTTCAGGATGAGCTCGATCGACATCAGGATGATCACCACGTTGCGCCGGGTGAGCACGCCGATCGTCCCGATGGCGAACAGCGCCGCCGCGACCACCAGATAATGGATGGTGCTGATCTCGCCCATCAGATCCTCTTCTTCGCCATCACCACCGCGCCGATGATCGCCACCAGCAATAGCAGGGACGCGATCTCGAACGGGTACATGTAAGCCGTGTACAGCATCATGCCGACCTGTTGCGTGTTCACCTGCTCGGGCGTCGGCGGCACCGCGGCCGGAAAGAATGCCCGGCCGTGCAGGTACACGTATCCGAACAGCGCGGCCAGCACCACCGTGGCCACAGTAGCGACCAGCCACTGGCGGTTGAATTGCTCTTCGCGCAGGTTGCGATCGATGTTCACCAGCATGATCACGAACAGGAACAGCACCATGATGCCGCCCACATAAAGGATGATCTGCACGCCGGCCACGAACGGCGCGTACAGCATCAGGTAGAGCCCGGCCACGGACAGCAACGTGAACACCAGCGCGATCGCCGAATGCACCGGGTTCCGGCGCATGATCACCATCAGCGCGCTCACGATGGCGATCGCGCTCAGTCCGTAGAAGAACCAGGTTGTCGCTACCGGCTGCATTAAACCTCACTTGGTAATTGGGTTATTTAGTAATTGGGTGATTCAACCGGAACCTAACTACCCAATTACCCAATTACCCAATTACAAATCCTTCAAGCTGCCGCTACTTCTTATAGACAGTGGGCTGCGGACCTTGCTCCAGCGTCTGCCGGTCCCAAATCGCGCCCTCGCGCGTGTAGCTTGCCAACTCGAAATCCTGCGTCAGTTCGAGCGCGTCGGTGGGGCACGCGTCCTCGCACAGCCCGCAGAACATGCACCGGCTCAGGTCGTAGGTAAACGTGGTGAGTTCCTTGCGGCGCGTCTTCTCGTTGCGCTCGCTCGTCACCACGATCAAATGCTCCGGACACGCCAGCGCACACAGGTCGCATGCGATGCACAGCGTCTCGTTGGTGTCTGGATTCACGTTCAGCCGCGGCGCGCCGCGATAGCGCTCCGCCACCTCGGGACGCTGCAGCGGATATTGCTCGGTGTAGATCTCCTTCGGATCCTGGTAGCGGAAGGTCAGCGAGAGTCCTTGCAACAGGTCGAGCAGCAGGACTTTGCGCAGGAATTTCTTCATGGTCATAGCAGGACCCCCAGCACGGCCGTCAGGATGAGCACCGCGATCCCCGTCGGGATCATGAACTTCCATCCCAAGTGCATCAGTTGATCGAAGCGGTAGCGCGGGAACGTGCCGCGATACCAGATGTACATGTACATAAACACCGCGACCTTCAGTGAGAACCAGTAGATATCCTGGATGCGGTCGCGCACGTGCGGCTCGAGCAGCACCAGTCCGATGAATCCCAGCGCCGCCGCGAAGCCGGCCAGTCCGATGGTCTGGATCCGGAACGCGGGAAGCTTCGGCATCCTTACCGTGCCGATGAACGACATCAGCGCGAGCACGAAGAAGGTGAGCGCCGGGAGCAGTGCGAACGCCAGGTCGATCGCGCCGCCCGACCAGTAGTGCGGGATGTTGACCTCCGGCCCGCGCCAGCTGCTGAACGGACGCATCCATCCCCCCAGCCACAGCGTCACCGCGATCGACGATACCGCGATCATCGCCGCGTACTCAGCCAGGAAGAACAGCGACCAGCGGAATCCGGAATATTCGGTATGGAATCCGGCGACCAGCTCCGACTCCGCTTCCGGCAGGTCGAAGGGCGCGCGGTTGGTCTCTGCCACCATTGCCACCGCGAAGATGAAGAATGCCATCAGTCCCAGCGGAAAGAACTTGAACACGAACCACGTGCCTTGCATCTCCTGCGCGCGCACGATGCCGATCATGCTCAGCGTCCCGACGCTCGGGCCGCCGGTGCCGTAGATCTGCTGCAGGAAGTTCCCACCACCCTTGAAGCTCGTCATCAGCACGGCCGAGACCACCGCCATGCCCATCGCGATCTCGTAGCTCACCATCTGCGCGCTCGAGCGCAGCGAGCCCATCAGCGGATAGTGCGAGTTCGACGCCCATCCCGCCATGATGATTCCCAGTACGCTGATCGACGACACGCCCAGCATGAAGAGCAAGCCGATGTTCATGTCCGTGACGGCATGCTGCGGCCCGAACGGGATCACGATGTACACCGTGAACGCCGTGATCACTACCGTCACCGGCGCCAGCCAGAAGACGACCTTGTCGGCCTCCGACGGCATGATGTCTTCCTTGATCAGCAGTTTGAGCGCGTCTGCGATCGGCTGCAGCAATCCGTGCGGACCAACACGCATCGGGCCAAGCCGTACCTGCATGTGCGCCAGGATCTTCCGCTCCAGCCAGTTCATCGCGATCACCGCGATCGACACGCCCGTGAATATAAGGAGGATATAAATGACCGCCCAGATTGTGGCGGCAACCGGGTCGGCGTACCAACCTGGCGTGCCATTCGATTTCAGGTAATCGAGCGTGCTTTGCGCCCACTGCGGCATCAGCGATCGACCTCCCCCAGCACGATGTCGATCGTCCCGATCACCGCGACCACGTCCGCGACCAGCGCGCCGCGCACCATCATGTCGAGCGCTTGCAGATTCACGAACGAGGGCGGACGCACGCGTATCCGGTAAGGCTGTGTGCTGCCGTCACTTACGATGAAATATCCAAGCTCCCCTTTAGGGCTCTCGATGCTGTGATAGATCTCGCCCACCGGCGGCTTCACCACCTTCGGCACCTTCGCCATCACCGGACCTTCGGGCAGCTTCTCCACCGCCTGCTCGATGATCCGCAACGACTGCCGCATCTCCGCGATGCGCACCAGGTACCGGTCGTAGGTGTCGCCGTTCGTCCCCACGGGAATATCGAAATCGAAATCCTGGTAGCCCGAGTAGGGCTGCGCCTTCCGGATGTCCCACTTCACTCCGCTCGCGCGCAGCACCGGCCCGGTCACGCCCATCGCCTTGCAATCGTCGCCCGAGATGAATCCAACGCCTTTGGTGCGCTCCACCCAGATGCGGTTCGTGGTCAGCAGCGTCTCGTACTCATCGATCTTCGGACGCACGAACTTCACGAACCTGCGGACCTCGTCTTCAAAGCCATCGTAGGTCTCATACAGGCAGCCGCCGATGCGGAAGGCGTGTGTGGTCAGGCGCGCGCCGCAATACTTCTCGAATATCTTCAGGATCTCTTCGCGGTCGCGGAAGGTGTAGAACAGCGGCGTGATGGCGCCGATATCGAGCGCGTGCGTTCCCAGCCACAGCATGTGGCTCGCCATCCGGTTCAGCTCGGCGAGGGTCACGCGGATGTACTGCGCGCGCGGCGGCGCCTCCACATTCATCAACTTCTCCACCGCTTCGCAGTAACCCAGCCCGTTCGAGACCGCAGCCACGTAATCCATGCGGTCCACGTAGGGATTGAACATCGCGTAAGTGCGGTGCTCCGCGATCTTCTCCACGCCGCGGTGCAGGTAACCGATCACGCACTCGGTGCCCATCACCTTCTCGCCATCGAGCTTCAGGATCACGCGCAGCACGCCGTGCGTCGACGGATGCTGCGGGCCCATGTTCAGGATGAGCTCATCGGAATCGAGATACGCCGGCGCCGGCGTCGCCTCCAGTTCGAGGTGCTTCACCGAACTCGCGCTCTGCTCGCTCTTGAGGATCTCAGCCATAGGTAGCGCTATTGCCCGCTCTCGATGCCGAGATTGATCTGCACCCACTCTTTATCCTGCTGGATGATGCCGTAGTCCTTGCGCAGCGGGTGTCCCTTCCATCCATCCGGCAGCAGGATGCGCCGCATGTCAGGATGTCCGTCGAACTCCACCCCGAACATGTCGAAAGCCTCGCGCTCCAGCCAGTTCGCCGTCGGCCACAACGCCACTACGCTCGCTGCCTTCTCGCCATCCTTGAACGAAGCTTTTACCCGCATGCGTTCGTTCTTCGCGAACGAATACAGCATCCACACCACTTCGAAGGGCTCTTCGCGGTCGGGATAATGCACGCACGTCACGTCGACGAGATATTCGAAGTGCTCGTCATCGCGCAACGTGCGCAGCACCTCGAAGGCGGACTCTTTATTGACGACCAGGTAGTTCTGTCCGAGGTAGGTCAGCGCGTCTTTGATCCCTGAGCCGTATGCGGACTTCAGCCGCGCAACGCGCTCGTGCTCCCACGGCGTCGCTGCCGGCCCGGTCGGCTTGGGCGGCGGCGCGGGATGCGTCGCTGCTGCGGGAGTTTGTGGAATAGCGGCTTTGTCGGCCGGCGGCTTGCTTCCGCCTTGCGCGCCTTGCTGGTCCGAGGGAGTGCGTTTGGTTTCGTCAGCCATTCACTGTTGACTGCCAACCGCAGAAATCGTGGAAGAACCTTACTTTCTAACAGCTTGAATGTGGAGTGTCAACGCAGCACGAAACAACAACGGGGCGGCCTCAGCCGCCCCGAAAATCGTCAAAATCGAAGATCGTGGATCGACAATGGGCTACACCCATTCCAGCGCGCCCTTCTTCCATATCCACACGTATCCAACCACCAGGATGGCCAGGAAGGTCATCATCTCCACGAACCCGAACCAGCCCAGCATCTTGAACTGCACCGCCCACGGGAACAGGAAGATGGTCTCCACGTCGAACACCACGAACAGGATGGCCACGATGTAGAACCGCACGGTGTAGCGACCGCGCGCCGAGTCCACCGGATCGATGCCGCACTCATACGGCATCAGCTTGGCGGCGTGCGGATTATCCGGACGCACCGCCTTCGCGATCACCAGCGTCACCACCGGGATCGCCAGCGCCACCACCATGAATAGGAATATCGGGATGTAATTCTGCGGCATGGCTTCCGACCGGTGATACTAACTCTGGGGCTCCTCGATTTCAAATCGGCAAATCACTTCGCCTCGTACACCGTCTTCCCGCCCACCACCGTGCGCAGCACCTTCGTCTTCAGTATCTCCTCCGGCGCCACCTTGGTGATGTCGCGATCGAGCACCACGAAGTCAGCGAGCTTGCCCGGCTCGAGCGTCCCTTTGTCTTTCTCCGCAAACTCGGCATACGCCGCGCCGGTCGTATAAGCCGCGATGGCTTCGTCGATGGTCAGCTTCTGCTCGGGATAGTACGTCTTCTTCCCGTCTTCACTTTTGCGGGTGACCGCGGCATAGAGTCCGCGGAAGGGCGTGATGGGCTCGACCGGATAATCCGTCCCAAACGCGAGGGGAATCTTGTTCTGCAAGAACTCGCGCCACGGATACGACGTCTTCGCGCGCTCCGCTCCGATGCGCGCCTCCGCCCAGTTCATGTCGGTCAGCAGATGGTTCGGCTGCACGCTGGCGATGACACGAAGTTCGCGCATCTCCTGGAACTGGCTGGGCGCCACCACCTGCGCATGCTCGATGCGGAAGCGGAAGTCGGGCTCCTTGCCGCGATTCCCTTTGCGCTCGTGCCATTCGCGCCACGCTTCACCGAATCCTGCCAGCGCCAGCGCCACGCCGCGATCGCCGATGGCGTGGAAGCCGACTTGGAAGCCGGCGTTGGCGCGGTCCCGCGTCATCTCTTCGAGGTCATGCTCCTTGAACTGGGGCAGGCCTGTGTTCTTGGGATCGTCGAAGTAGGGCACGAGCAGCGCCGCCGTCCGCGATCCCAGCGACCCGTCCATAAACCCCTTCAGCATGCCGGTGTGCAACATAGGGTCGGCCTGCGGATGGCGCGCGCGATGCTCGCCCAACAACTTCAGGTCCGCCCGGAACGGCAGCCACTCGGTGACGCGCAGCGTGAGCTTGCCTTCACGCTCCAGTTCTTCGAAGACGAGGAAGTCGGCCCACTCGGAGTTGTCCTGCGCGCTGGTGATGCCGTGCGCGACCGCGTCGGCCAGCGCCAGCTCGAGCCCGCGCCGCCGCTGCACCGGCGTTGGGGCTGGGATCTTGGAGTAGACAAGGTCGCGCGCGCCCTCGCGCAGTATCCCTGTCGGCTCACCCTGCGCGTCCACATCGATCGCCCCGCCGCTTGGAGCTTTCGTCGTCTTGGTCACACCTGCGTCTTTCAGCGCAGCCGTGTTCGCGATCGCGATGTGTCCGTCCACGCGCGTGAATATCGCCGGATGGTCCCCTGTGACCGCGTCGAGGTCCTGCCGCGTGGGGAGAGTTGCGTCCCCACCTCCGACTCTCGACCACTTCGTGTGGTCCCAGCCGCGCCCTTGCAACCACTCGCCCGCGGGACGCTCTCTTGCCGCGGCCGCGATGCGCTGCTTCATGTCGTCGAGGGACGTCGAGCCGATCAGGTTCACGTTCAGCTTCTCGAAGCCGGCATTCGCAAGATGCACGTGCGCGTCGTTGAACCCCGGCATAACGAACGCGCCGTGCAGATCGATGACCTTGGTACCGCTGCCTCGCAGTCGCTCCACATCGGCATTACGCCCGGCGGCGATAACCTTGCCCTCTTTAACCGCCAACGATTGCGCGGGTACATTCCCTACAGTGTGCGCGCGGCCATACTCTGCGTCGTACTTCGACCCTGTGTACACATTGCCATTGACGTAGATCACGTCCGCCGTCTGCTTCGTCTGCGCCAAACCGACCGCTGCCAAAAAGAAAAGGAAAAGAACTATCCGCGCCCACCCGCGTCCATCCGCGGCGGAAAGCATTTTCATTCCACCCCCGCCAGAGTCATCACCGTCAGCACGATCCGTTTGAGGCCCAGGTCGCGGTTGGTGGTGTCATACCACTCATGCAGCGTGTGCGCGCCGCCGCCAGCACCGCCCGCCCCGATCGCGAGCGCCTCCATCCCCAGCGCGAGCGGGATGTTCGCGTCGGTGGACGCCCGTTGCATCCGCGCCGTGTTCCCCAGCTGCGCGTCCACCGCACGGATGACCTGCAGCATGCGCGCATCCTCTTTCAACTCCGCCGCCGGACGGCTCCCGATGGCTTTGATCTCATAACTCAGCGCCGCCTGTCCCGCTTGCGCCGGTTTGGTATCGGCAACGCTCTCGAGCACCGCACGCCGTAACGCGGCTTCGAGCTTCTCGATCTCCTCCGCCGACGCCGACCGCAGGTCCACTCGCATCGTTGCCGACTCCGGGATCGAGTTCACGCTTGTCCCACCGCTTATCGCTCCGATGTTGAATGTGGTCTTGGGATCGGCCGGCACGGGCGTGGCCGCAAACTTTGCCACCGCGCGCGCCAGCGCGACGATGGGATTGGGCACGCCGAAGTCGCTCCACGAATGGCCACCCGCGCCGCGCACCGTCACTTCGAAGCGCCGGCTGCCCAGCGCCTGCGCGATGACTGTGTCGGTGGCCGCGCCGTCCACCACCAGCGTGTACGCGATCTTATTTTTCCAAGGCCCGGCAAATATGTGACGCATCCCGCGCAGGTCGCCCTCACCCTCTTCCCCCACGTTCCCGATGAAGACGATCGGCATTCCCAGCTTCACCTTGGCCGCGTCGAACGCCTGTGCCACGGCGAGCAGCGCGCTCACCCCGGCGCCGTTGTCGCTGATGCCCGGCCCGTAAAGCTTCGTCCCTTCACGCCGGACGTCGATCTTCGTTCCCGCCGCGAACACGGTATCGATGTGCGCCGTCACTGCGACGTACTTCTCAGGCTTTCCCGGGGCGCTCTTGCCCCCGCGCCGTATACCAAAGACGTTCCCCAGTTCGTCCGTCTTCACCTCGGTCAGCCCGATCTCTTTGAACTTTTCCGCCAGCCACGCCGAGCGCTTCGCCTCGCCGAACGGAGGCGCCGCGATCGCGGTGAGCTCCATCTGGCGCTCGGCGATCTCGCGGGTGTGCGCGCGCAGCCAGTTTATGCCCGCGTGGAATTCGTCGGCGCCGGCCACCCGCGCCACTTCCTGCTGCGGGGTGAGTGGCGGTGCGGCGGCGTCGGTGCGCGTGGCTGCCATCAGGCTGACTACTATAGCTAGGTAGCAGATGGATTGCCGAAGGACGGCCGATTTTAAAGATGGGTCATGCTGAGTGACCGAGGGCCCCGCGCGTTCTCTCCAGCGCGGGTATCGGTCGCGAAGCATCTTGGGTGTTCTTCGTAGGGACTTGAGCTAAGAAGACTTCGCCGCCTCCTGGCAGCACTCCATGATCTCCGCTTCGGTCAGCAGACGGTCGGACTGCTTCGCGCGCTGATAGATGCGCTCGATCACCACATCCGCGAGCGGGATGCCGCGCGTCTCCAGCCAATGGATGATGTTCGACTTCCCCGACATGGGGCCGACCTCGATCGTCTGCGTCATCCCAAACTCGCTCGCCGGCACGCCCGAGTAGACCTCGTCGGCCAGCGCGCGGTCGCCCTTCTTGATGGCCTTGATCACCGCCGAAGCGTGCACGCCGGTCGCGGTGCGGAAGGCGTCCGCTCCCACCACCGGATAATTCTTCGGGATGGGCACGCCCGTGTACTGCGACACCTTCTCGCAATACTCCTTCAGTTTCGAGAGGTCCTGCTCCAGCCACGGCGACACGCCCATCAGCTTCAGGTTCACCAGCATCTGGTCCATCTGCGTGTTGCCCACACGTTCGCCGATGCCGATGGCGCATGCGTGCACGCAATCCGCGCCTGCTTCGAGCGCGGCGAACGAGTTCGCGATGGCCAGGCCGCGGTCGCAGTGGCCATGCCAGTCCACGCGGATCTTCTCGCCCGAAGGCTCGACCACTTCATTCATCACAAACGTGATCAGCGCGCGAACGCCATCTGGCGTCGCGTGCCCGCAGGTATCGCAGACCGCGATCGCGCGCGCGCCACACTCGATCGCCGTGGTGTAGAGCCGCTTCACCGTCGCGGGATCGCAACGCGAGGTGTCTTCGGTGACGTACATCACATCGAGGCCGAGCGAGCGCGCGTAGGTCACCGCGTCGGCGGTGGTCTTCTGCAGGAAGTCGTCCGACCAATCCTCGGTGTAGCGGCGGATGGGGCTCGACCCGATGAACGTGGCGCACTCGATCGCGATGCCCGCCTTCTGCGAGATCTCCGCTACCGGCGTGATGTCGTTCTTGTGCGTCCGCGCGGCGCAGTTCGGCTTGATCTTCAACTGCGCGCGCGCGATCTCGCGCGCCAGCCGTTCCACGTCACCGTACGCTCGCGGACCGGCGCCCGGCAATCCGATGTCGAGCATGTTGATGCCCAGCCCCTCCATCAGGTGAAGGATCTCGATCTTCTGTTCGATGGCGGGATCCTTGACGGATGGCGACTGGAGTCCGTCGCGCAGCGACTCGTCATTCAGCAGCACGCGCCGTCCGCCCGGCTTGAGCGCCGCATGCTGCGTGTTCCAGTCGTAGATGAGGTGATGGTGCTTCATGACCGAAGGAGCCTACGTCTTCGCCTTGTCGCCCTTCGGCGCCACCGTCAGCCCGAAATCCGAGATGCTTCCCCGCCCGGCCACGTTCAGCGCGCCCGGCTCCTGCGGATTCGGAAAGTACAGTGTCTTGCAATGCTCGCAGCGATAGATCTCTGCGTCCGGCCCGAGCTGGCGCTCGATGTCGCCGCACTCCTGCTCTTTCACGTCGGCCATGTAGAACCAGCGTTTCAAGTGCCCACCACAGAGTTTGCCCTTGGCGTCTTTCTCGTTGCACGAGCGCTGCCCCGGCTTCTTCAGCTTGGTCTTGTGGTTGGGCAACTGCGGGACGACCACCGTGGTATCGGAACCAGCCATCGCTTCTCTCCGACGCTGCGAGCTTCGCTTCCGTAAAAGTCGATTGTACCCGATGCTGCCGCTTGAACTCCGCTCCCGGCGGCAGTACCATCACGCCACTTTTCGCGCAGCCCGATCCAAAGAGGCGCCCATGGCAAACCCGTTCTGGCCGGAAGTCACCGATCTGGAATCCGCCAAGAAAGCTTGCCGCACCGCGGCCGGCGCCGCTTTTTTCATCGCCGGACTCACTGCTATCGTCGCCGGCATCGCCCTCGCTGGCACGACCGTCATTCCCGGCATCAGCGGATGGGCGCTCGTAGACGCCGCCATCTTCCTCGTCCTCGGCATCTTCCTGCGCCGCTTCTCGCGCACCGCCGCCGTGATCGCCCTCGTCCTCTTTATCCTCGAGCGCATCAGCATGATGACCCAAGACACCAGCCCGGCGAGCCTGCCACTGGGCATCTTCCTTACACTCATGTTCATCACCGGTGTGCGCGGCGCCTTCGCTTACCGCCGCCTCAGCGCCGCTACGGACACCCAGGCCAGAGCCGCCGGCGGCACCATCGGCTGAGCGCAGCCCCCTCGGGCATCGCAGCCGAAGAAACCTAATACTCCACGCTCACCAGGTAGAGTCCCTCTGCCGGCGCCGTCGCTCCCGCCGCCGACCGGCTCTTCTTCTCCAGGATGGCGCGGACATCTGCCGGCGCGAGCGTCCCTTTGCCCACCAGCAGGAATGTCCCAGCCAGGTTCCGCACCATGTGGTGCAGGAAGCCGCTGCCACGGATCTCGTAGACCAACTCCTCGCCTTCCCTCCGGAAGGCGGACGAAAAGATCTTCCGGACGTTGGTCCGAACTCCCGTCCGGAGTCCCGTCCGCGGCTCGTCGTCCTTGCCCTTCTCGTCATTCTTCTCGGCATCCACCGCCGCGAACGAGGTGAAGTCATGCTCGCCCACCACCGCGCCCGCCGCCTCCGCCATCGCCTGCTCGTCCAGCGGATAGGGATGATGCGTCACGTACCGCGCCAGGAGGGGCGGACATATCCCTCCCCGCCATATGCGATAGCGATAGGTCTTCGCCTTCGCGGACCGGCGCGCATGGAAGTCGTCCCCTACCTCCTCCACCCCCAGCACGCGGACACTCTTCGGCAAAACATCGTTCAGCGCGATGACCAGGTTCTCCGCCGGGATCGGGCTTGCGGTTCGCACCGTTGCCACCTGTCCCAGCGCATGGACCCCCGCGTCCGTCCTGCCGGAGCCCTGCGGCAGCTCGTTCTCTCCACTTGCCTTAACGCCCGTGACTCTGGCCAACGCCTCGGCCAACACGCCCTGGACGGTCGGCTTCCCCGGCTGTACCTGCCAGCCATGGAAGTCGCTACCGTCATATGCCAGGGTGAGTTTGAGGTTTCTTTCCACGCGCATCGTTCTCTAGGAATCGCTCCTGGGAAAGATTTTTCCCAACCGCGGACCCTCTCAGCGCGTCGAATGCCCAGCGCCCGGGCCTTGATGCGCAGCGCCGCGGCGAGTAGCGTTCCGCGCCCCTCGAAGAAGGTAGCGCTGGTTTATACTATGCCACTTCCACTGGACACTCGTTTGCGGGCACGCGCGTTCCTCCGAGGGCGCTCAGAAAACGGAACTTGCCGCCCCTCGAATGCGTATAACTCGTTGACGATTTCAGCTCTAGGTAGTCTGTAAGGAAGCTCACCGCAGCAGATCTCTGGGTAACACCGCCGGAACAGCACAGTATTAATGATGAGATTCTTCAGAATGATGATGGGAGACAAGGGAATGCCGACTCGCTCGCTCTACGACTTCACCGCGCCCGCTGCGCACCGCGCCCTCGCGTTCACGCTCGCGCTCGTTATCGGGCTGGGACCGCTCGCCGCGCCCGCCGCCGCCCAGCAGGACACCACGCCTGCCGCTCCTTCGACCGCCGCCCAGACGCAAGCTGCCACGCCGCAGCCCGTGCGCGCCGCCTTGCAGGATTACTCCAAGCCGCGCTCGCACTTCCCCACCGTCATCGGCCCGTACATCGGCCGCGAGGTTCCCGAGCCTTCCTTCTCCAACACTCCGCGCATCGACCAGCTCATGCGCGGCGGCACGCTCTATCTTTCGATGAGCGACGCCATCGCGCTCGCGCTCGAGAACAACCTCGATCTCGCCATCGCGCGCTATAACCTTTCCATCGCCGATACCGACGTGTTGCGCGCCAACTCCGGCGGCTCCACCCGCGGCGTCGCCAGCGGCCTGGTGCAAGGCACTCCCGGCGGCGGCGTCGGCGGCTTCGGTACCGGAGCTTCCGGAGCAGGCGCCGGCGGCACCAGCTCGGGCGCAGGCGGCGCGGGCACCGGCACCGGCGGCCTGGTTTCTTCCACCCTCGGCGCCGGCACCGCGGTCGATTCCTTCGACCCCATCCTGGGCGCGAGCCTGAGCGTGGAACACGCCACCTTCCCCACCGCCAACACTGTGACCACCGGCGTGGCCAATGTGCGGCAGAACAACACCACCGCCAACTTCAACTACTTTCAGGGATGGAGCACCGGCACCGCACTCAGCGTCGGCTTCAACAACCAGCGCCAGGCCACAAACAGCCTGTTCACCACGCTGGTGCCCGAGGTCAACTCCAACTTCCGCGCGGCCCTGCGCCAGCACTTGCTGGCCGGCTTCGGCTCTACCAACCGCCGCTTTATCCGCATCGCCAAGAACAACCGCGAGATCTCCGACGTCGGCTTCCGTCTCCAGGTCGCAACCACGGTCTCGCAGATCCAGAACATCTATTGGGACCTGGTCAACGCTTACGAAGACGTCAAGGTGAAGCAACGTTCGCTCGATCTGGCCAACAAAACGCTCTCCGACAACAAGAAGCAGGTCGAGATCGGCACCCTGGCGCCCATCGAGATCACCCGCGCGGAGAGTGAGGCCGCCACGCGCCAGCAAGACCTCATCGTCTCGCAGACCAACCTGCAGTTGCAGCAGTTGCTGATGAAGAATGCCATCAGCCGCAACCTGACCGACCCGCAGCTCGCCGTCGCGCCCGTCGTGCCGACTGACACCATGGCCGTGCCCGAGCAGGAGCCCGTCGTGCCTACGCAGGACCTCATCACAGACGCTCTCGGACACCGCCCCGAACTGGCGCAGGCCCGCATCGACCTCACCAACCGCGACATCACCAAGAAGTCCGCGCGCAATGCCCTGCTGCCCAGCGCCGATCTCAACGCCTGGTATGGCGCCGCCGGCCTCGGCGGACAACAGAACATCGGTAACACTTGCGGGCAACCCACTGCAGATCCGCTGAATTGCATCCCCATCGGCTCCATCCAGCGCACCGGCTTCCCGCAATCCTTCCACCAGCTCTTCACCAATAACTTCCCCGACTACGGCGTGGGCATGAGCCTCACCATCCCCATCCGCAATCGCGCCGCGCAGGCCGACCAGGTGCGCTCCGAGCTGGAATACCGCCAGGCGCAGATGCGCCTGCAGCAGCTCCAGAACCAGGTCTCCATCGAGGTGCGCAACACGCAGTACGCGCTGCAACAGAACCGCGCTCGCGTCGAGGCCGCGCAGAAGGGTCAGGATCTGGCCCAGCAATCGCTCGAAGCCGAACAGAAGAAGTACGCGCTCGGCGCTTCCACCAACACGCTCGTGCTGCAGGCGCAGCGCGACCTGGCGCAGTCGGCATCGAACGTCGTCCTGGCTATGACGGCGTATGAGAAGTCGCGAGTCGAGCTCGATCGCGTGACTGGCTTGACGCTCGAACACAACAACATCTCACTGGCCGATTCCGAGGTCGGCGTGGTCAACCGCACACCCACCGTTCCCGGCGTCACGCCGCGGACGGGTTTGATCGTCGACCCGGCACAACCGCAAAAACCCTAACCCGCTTTCGCACCAACGGCCGCGGTCGTGCTGGATGGCCGGGTGAATTCGAAGATATCCCGAAGCTTCCGCCGCCCGACCTGCAGCGCTACTGCCGCCGCTGACCGCGTTATAATTCCGCCTCCTATGGAATGTGACGAACTTATCCGCCTGCGCTCGGAAGCCCAGGCGCTCCGCAAGGAGCTCGAAGACCGTCGCAACAAGGCGCGCGAGCGCAAGGATCTCGCGCGTCCCGACCGTCCCAACGCCTTCGACTACGATGGGTTCCTGCGACGCAAGATCAACCGTGCCGCCACCGCCATCGAGCAGCACGTCGCCAAACACCAATGCCAAGATTGACCAGTCTGATCCCGCCGGCGCCGTTCGAACTCTCCGAGCTGGGATGGCATCCGATCATCGGGCCTATGGGACTCATCATCCGCTCGTCGCAGATCCACGCTGCCGGCTGCTACACCACCGCACCCATCGCGAAAGGGACCCTGGTGGTCGAATACACCGGCCCGCGCTTCAAGCCGGAAGAGTGCGTCCATCTCTATGCGGGCCAGTCATCCACCTATCTCTTCGGCATGGAGGGCGACAAGCAGATCATCGACGGTCACGGCATGGCCGCCTTCGTCAATCACTCCTGCGCTCCCAACTGCGAGACTGACGAGATCGACGGACGCGTCTGGATCGTCGCCATCCGCGACATCGCGCCCGAGGAAGAACTTACCTACGACTACAACCTCTACGACGGGGACGACCTCAACGGCGCCCCCTGCTACTGCGGGGCAAAGGATTGCCGCGGGACGATGTATGAGCTCGAGGAGGTCGCGCGCCTCAAGCGGCTGGCCCGCGAGGCAAAACGCAAGCAGGCCGCCGCCAAGACCACTTTCGCCACAAAGAAAAAGCCGCAGCGGACTGCGGCTTGATGTCTGGAACAGATCCTATTGCTGGGTCATGCTGAGGAGCCCGCCGCGGCGGGCGAGCGAGCGTTCTCTCCACTCGCGAGCAGAAACGAAGCATCTGGGCTGGGATACCGCTATGCCGTCGCGGCGGTCTTGAACGAGTTGACAGCTTTTTCTTCGCTGTCGAAGACTTCGAACACCGTCACCAGCTTGGTGATCTGCAGTTGATCGCCCACCCGCTGCGTCAGGTTCGCCAGCTTGATGTCGCCGCCGGCCGCGCGCGCCGAGGTGTACAGGCCCACCAGCGTGCCGAGCCCGCCGCTATCGATGTAGCTCACGCCGCCCAGGTTCAACACGATGTTCTTCTGCGTGGTCAGCAGGTTCTTCACCTGCTCGCGCAGGCTGGCGGCCTCTTCCCCGAACACGATCCTGCCATTGCAGTGGACGACCGCCACGCCATCCGCCTGCTTGGTGGTTATTTTCAAGCTCATTTCCCAACCTCCTGCCGACAAGGGGTGAACGGCAGTACAGGACGCACATCCTATGACTCCCGACCGCTGTTTGCAAGCAAGCCACCGCACTGGGTCGGAGTGTCATCCTTCGCGCCCGCCACCGTGGCCGCACCTGTCAATGCTGAGCGAGGTCGCCGCGGCGACCGAGTCGAAGAACCCCTATCGCAACCGGGATCTAGGCCATGACGCGACTCCGAGCCAAGCTATAATCAAGATTCCCCATGAGCTACCAGGTCCTCGCGCGCAAATATCGTCCGCAAAAGTTCTCTGACGTCATTGGTCAGGAACACGTCACGCGCACCCTGATGAACGCCATCGCTCAGTCTCGCATCGCCCACGGCTACATCTTCTCGGGACACCGCGGCATCGGCAAGACCACCGTCGCGCGCATCCTCGCCATGGCGCTGAACTGCAAGGCCGGCAACGGACCGCAGGCCGAGCCTTGCGGCGTATGCGATTCCTGCCGCGAGATCCGCGAGGGCGCGGTCGGCGCCATGAACGTGATCGAGATCGATGCCGCCACCAACCGCGGCATCGATGAGGTCCGCAGCATCATCGCCACCAGCGAAGGCCAGCCCGCGCGCGGCGATCGCTACCGCATCTTCATCCTCGACGAAGCTCACCAGATCACCGAGGCCGCCTTCAACGCGCTCTTGAAGACGCTGGAAGAGCCGCCGCCGTGGGTCGTCTTCATGCTGGCGACCACGCAGCCCGAAGACATCCCGCAGACCATCCGCTCGCGCTGTCAGCACTTCAGCTTTCACGCGGTCAAGTTCGCGGACATTGTCACCCAGCTCCGCGACATCGCGAAGCAGGAAAAGATCAAAGTCGACGACAACGCGCTCGCCGTGCTGGCTGAGGCCGGCGACGGCTCCATGCGCGACGCGCTCAGCATCATGGACCAGGCCATCGCCTGCTGCGGTAACACGCTCACCGCCGAGCTCGTCCGCGAGCTCGTGGGCGCGGTGCCGGCCGAGACGCTCGAGCAGGTCATGGACGCCATCGGTCACAACTCGGCCGACGACGCGCTGCGCCTCATCGACAAGCTCACCACCGAAGGCCAGAGTCCTACACACTTCGCCCGCCAGCTCGTCCGCTTCCTGCGCAACGCAGTGGTCGCCAAGGTCGCGAGCAGCGATTCTCCGCTGCTCCAGATATCGGCGGACGAACGTGCGCGCGTCGCGCGCATCGCCGAAAAGTTCTCGGAAGAAGACCTCTCGCGCTTCCTCGCCATCATGCTTCGCACCCACGACGAGCTGGGCTACCGCCAGGAACAGCGCTTCCACTTGGAGCTTGGCATCTTGAAGATGGTCCACGCGCAGCGCCTGCTGCCGCTCGAGCAGTGGCTGAGCGGCGCCGCGCTGCCGGCGCGTTCGCTTTCACTCCCCGCGCCGACCCTTAGCGCCGGCGTCCCGCCGGCTGTAGCGGCGGGCGCGACATCCGCCGCCAAGCCGCGTGACGCTGCGCCGCCGCGCGTCTCGCCCTTCGAAGCCGACCGCGCGCGGAAGTCGGAGACGAAGTCCGAAGCAAAGACGGAACCGAGTAGCGCCCGGCCGGCCGCCGCGACTGCCGTTGGCCTCGCGGAGCCGCCTCCGGAACCCGCCGACTTGTCGCCCGATTCACTCCGCCAAAAGATCGTCGCCGCGCTCGAGTCAGCCGGACAGCGCACCCTCGCCTACATGCTCAGCGAAGGCGAATGGAGGCTTGCCGCGGGCGAGCTCGTCATCGACGTCCCAAAGTCTCCGACCATCGTAGAGATGGCGCTCGGGCCCGAGCCCAAGCGCCTGCTGACTGCCGCGGTCAACCAAGCCGCCGGCCGGCTGCTGCGCATCAAGGTCGTCGGCGTGGGCAGCGCCAACGCCAATACCAACGCCGACGCCGCGAATGGTGGCGGCACGCCCGCCAACGGCGACCGCGCCAAAGGTGGCAACGTATCCACTGCCAACCCGCAGGCGCCGTCCGCTGCGCCGCCTCGCGGACGCGCGGCCGACGAGCCCGTCGTCCGCCGCATGCAGGAAAAGTTCAACGCCGAGATCCGCAGCGTCATCGACCACAGGAACAAGAAGTAACTCGTTTTAGCTTTAAAGAAAAAGGCCTTTTCGCCTTTAGAGGCTAAATAACCATGGGTGGGTTCGACCTTCAACGCCTGATGTCGCAGGCGAAACAGCAATACGAGTCGCTGCAGAAGAAGATGCAGGAGACGGTGATCGACGCCACCGCCGGTGGCGGCAGCATCCGCGTCCGCATGAACGGACAGAAACAGTTGCTCGCCATCACCATCGATCCCGAGGTGGTCAAGTCCGGCGACGTCGAGATGCTGCAAGACCTCGTGCTCGCCGCCATCAACGAAGCCGCCCGCAAGATCGATGACGAGATGAAGTCCACCGTCGGCGGCATGCTCGGCGGCATGGGCATGCCAGGAATGTGATGTCTAAATTCGCCGAACCCATGTCCCGCCTCATCGACGAGCTCAAGAAACTGCCCGGCATCGGCGGGAAGTCCGCGCAACGCCTCGCTTTCCACATCCTGCGCTCATCCGAAGATGACGCGCAGGCCCTCGCCGCCGCCGTCCGCGACGTCAAGGAAAAACTCCGCCTCTGCTCCATCTGCAACAACATCACCGACGTCGATCCCTGCACCTACTGCACCAGCCCCACGCGCAACCTGCGGCTGGTCTGCGTGGTCGAGGAGCCCACCAACATCGCGGCCATCGAGAAGACGCGCCACTTCAACGGCGTCTATCACGTACTGCACGGCTCCATCTCGCCGCTGCACGGCGTGGGCCCGGAGCATCTCCGCATCTCGAACCTGACGAAACGCATCGACCAGGGCGAGGTCGATGAAGTCATCATCGCGACCAACCCGACCGTCGAAGGCGAAGCCACCGCGATGTATCTCTCGAAGACGATCAAGCGTCCTACCGTGAAAGTGACGCGTATCGCCATGGGCATCCCCGTCGGCTCCGACATCGAGTACGCCGACGAAGTCACCATGCTCAAAGCCATGGAAGGCCGCCGCGAACTCTGACTACCTTCTTGAAGGGTCAGGCTGAGGAGCGTCGTGAGGCCGCGTTTTCTCCAGCCGCCGAACAGCGACGAAGCATCTCACACCCTTAAGATGCTTCGCTCCCAAAACAAAAATGGCCGCTCTCGCGGCCACTCGCAGCTCAGAACTAACACCTAGCTCTTTAACTTTGCCAGCAAGTCTGCCGGATGCACCGGCTTTGCCAGGATCTCGAACTCATGGCCTTGCTGCCGCGCATTCTCCAGCAGGTCGGCAGTGGCCGCCTGTCCCGAGAACAGCAGGATCTTACACTTGGGCAGCATCCTCCGGATCTGTATCGCTGCCTCGATGCCATTCATGTCGGGCATGATCACGTCGCTGATGACCAGGTCGGGCTGCACCGCCTTGGCCTTCTCCACCGCTTCTTGGCCGGTGTAGGCGGCGGTGGAATCATAGCCATTCTGTCCCAGGATGATGGCTAGCGTATCGGCGATCACGCGTGCGTCGTCGACCACCAACACCTTTGGCTTGGGACGACCCGTGCTGCTCGTCAAGGTTTCCTCCGTTTGGCTTCCGCTAACTTTTCTAACACATCCGGCAGCTTTCGGTCATGCGTGCCGCCCTGTCATTCCCCGCCACAATCATTCTTTTAGGATGGGTCATGCAGAGGGGAGCATCGCGAGGGCGCGCTTTTTCCCGCCGGCCAGGCAGCGACGAAGCATCTTGGCTGTCCTGCCACTGACAAAAGACCCGCTAGACGATCCTTAGTCCCGCGCACGCGCGCCGGATCGTCTCGCGCTCCTCGCCCCGCACCTCGACGAACTGAAACCCGTAATGATCCTCACGATGGCGATGCCGCAAGGTCGCGCGCAGCCGCAACGGCGCGGAGCTCATCGGGAAACGGAACTCCAGCACCACCTTCTGGCGCGCGGGCAGACCGCTCGCCTCCAGCAGCACGCAAGCGCCACCCAGTCCGATGTCCAGCAGACGTCCCGCGAGCGTCTCGCCTCCGCCCAGCACCTCGACCTGCACCGGCAGGTCGGTGGCGAAGCGCGGAAAGCTGCGCGCGTTCTTCCACTTCGGGTCCGGTAACGGATTACTCGCCGCCATCCCGCTTCTCTTCCCTCGCGTCCGTCGACTCGTGGCCGTCCGGCTTGGGCGCGTATGCCTCCGGCGAGAAGCGGAGCTTCGCTGTCGTCTCCTCCGGGTCAGCCGCATGTTGGGCGTTCATCGCATGCGCGTCTTCCAGGCTCATGGTGTCTTCATGGGACGCTGCGCGCAGGTAGCGCATCACCGTCCGGCGCTGCTCCGCCGTGATGTTCACGAACGCGAAACCATGGCTGAAGCCATGACGGTTCTTCACCTGCGCCGTCACCTCCAGCGGATCGGCCAGCGCCTGCAGCACCAGCCGGGCCTGCACCACGTCGCCGATCTGCAGTTCGCCCGCCAGCACCACGCCGAACCCGGCTTCGCTGATGTTCGAGGCGCGCCCGCGCACCTTCTCCGGCCCATCTGCCTTCGGCACCGTCAGCACCACGCGGTTGTCGGTGTCATGTCGCGGCAAGCGCCGCGCGATCTCGGATTTTGATTGCGGTGTCGTCTCGTCCAAATGTCGCTCCTGGTGGACTGCGAAACGCACAGACTGCAAGGGAGAGCCCCAAATCATACCGCTTTTTGAGCTACTCGCAACTCGTTCACGGCTGCGTCGGCGCCGCCGCCTCCGCCTGCTGCGCCACGATCAGCCGCCGCGCGAGCGGCCGCAGCGAGGGCAGCACCACGCCGAACAAGCCTCCCGCCACGATGCACGCCACTCCTCCGAATGCGACGGTATACGAGGCGCCGATATGCTGCGCCAGCGTGCCACTGAGCAGCGCCCCCACCGGAGCCATGCCCATGAAGGTGGCGGTGTAGAGCGCCATCACCCGTCCGCGCAGGTGGTTCGGCACCATCGACTGGATGAGCGTGTTCGACGACGACATCTGCACCATCATCGCGTAGCCCGCACCCAGCAGCACCGCGCACGAGAGCCATGTCATCCGCGACTGGCCAAAGATGATGAGCGCCACTCCGAATCCACACGCGCCCAGCACGATCCAGCGTCCCAGTCCTTTCACTTCCTTCTTCAGTGCCAGCGATATCGCGCCGCCCAGGGCGCCGATGCCCGCGCAGCCCATCAGCAGGCCCAGCCCGCGCGGGCCGGCGTGCAGGACCTGGTCGGCGAATACCGGCATCAGGACGGAATACGACATCCCGAACAAACTCACCACCGCCAGCAGCGACAGCAGCGCCCGCACCGGCTTCTCGCCCATCACGAAGCGAAAGCCTTCCTTGATCTGCAGTAGGGCGCCCTCGTGCGCCGCTCGCGGGTAGGCGCTCGGCCCGTTCGTCATCATCCACAATCCGGCGATTACCGCGATGTAGCTCACCGAGTTGGCAAAGAAGCACCAGCCTTCGCCGATGGCCGCTACGATGATGCCCGCCACCGCCGGGCCGATCACGCGCGCGCCATTGAACATCGAGGAGTTCAGCGCGATGGCGTTCATCAGGTCGTCGCGGCTCACCAGGTCCACCACAAAGGCCTGGCGCGTCGGCATGTCGATGGCGTTCACGATGCCGAGTCCCGCCGCCAGCACGATCACGTGCCAGATGGTCACCACGTGCGTGAGCGTCAGGATGGCCAAGATCATCGCCTGCACCATGCTCAGCGCCTGCGTCCAGATCAGGATCTTCCGCCGGTCGTAGCGGTCGGCGATCAGCCCGCCGATGGGCGCAAGCAGGAAAACGGGGATCTGGCTGGCGAATGCCGCCACGCCTAGTAATAAAGGAGAGTGCGAGAGCCGGTAGACGAGCCACGCTTCGGCGACGGTGTCCATCCACGTGCCGATCAGCGAGATGAGTTGCCCGGTAAAGAACAGCCGGTAGTTGCGGTACCGCAACGAGCGCAGCAGTGCCGGGGTCTCCATGCTCATTCGATGCTAAACCGATGCGCGCAGAAGCGGAAGCCTTCGGACTCGGTTACCCACGGCGTACAATTGCGCCCGCCATCCCTTAAGGAGATAACGCATGCGCCGCTACGGACTGCTTGCCATCCTCATGTTCCTGTGCGCCTCGGGCGTCGCCCAACTCCCCACGCGCGCCCAGCTCACCGCCAAGCCGAAGTTCGCCAAAGAAGTCCCGCACACCTTCAAAACCTTCACCGATGCCGAGTTGCGCGACGCCATCAAGATCGTTCCCGCGCGCAGCTACGCGATGTTCGGATACAACACGCCGGAAGTGCGCCTGCTCCTTCCCAAGGTCGGCAACAGCGTCTACAGCACGATCGACTTCCCCGACCCTACCCTCGCCAACGACGCCGGCGAGCCGGTCACCGTCGAGATCGAGCGCGGCGGCTACAACGATGAGCGCTTCTCCGACGAGATCCGTTTCCGCGTCCCCGACAACAACGACGTCATCGCCGGGTTTGCCCACGTCACCGGCAAGGTCAAGCTGAAGTATCCGCTGGCCGTGACCACCCGCACCTTCACTCCGCTGAAGCCCGGCGCGAAAGAGTACGCGGTGAAGATCAACGGACCTTTCGTCAACCTCGACAAGGAAGCCCTCCAAGTCCCCGACGTCTCCGGCGCTCTGCATCCCGTCCGCGCCTATGACGCCGCCGGACATCAGCTCGAACCGGCCTCCTACTCCGAGACCTCATCCGACGACGCCGGCGCCTACGTCACCAAGATGGCTTTCTACGGCAACGTCGCCAAGCTCGAAGTGGATTCGGTGGCGACCTGGGCTGACCTCGAGCTGCCTTACGACCTGAAGCCCGCGCCCCTGCTTCCCGCCGGACACGAAGGCGAAGACCCCGCCAGCTACACGCCGTAGGGGTCTGCTAGACTTCCGCTCTTCACAACAAGAGCACAACAGGAGAACGTATGCGCAAACTCATAGTCCTCTTCGTGCTGTGCGCTCTCGTCGGCGTAGCCGCTGCCCAGCAAGACGATTTCAGCAAGGTCGAGATCAAAGTGCAGAAGGTCGCGGACGGCGTCTACATGCTGATCGGCGCCGGCGGCAACATCGGCGCCTCCATCGGCGAGGACGGCGTCGTCGTCATCGACGACGAATTCGCTCCCCTCGTTCCTAAGCTCCAGGCCGCGCTCAAGACCGTGACCGACAAGCCGGTGCGTTTCATCCTCAACACGCATTATCACGGCGACCACACCGGCGGGAACGAGTTGATGGCCAAGTCGGGCTCCACCATCATCGCGCAGGAGAACGTGCGCAAACGCCTCGCCGCCGGCACGGAAATCAAGAAGTTCAACAGACCCACGCCGCCCGCGCCCAAGGATGCGCTCCCCATCATCACCTTCAACGATCGCCTCACCGTGCACCTGAACGGCGAGGACATCCGCGCCATCCACTTCCCCGCCGGCCACACCGATGGCGACAGCGTCATCTTCTTTCCCAAGGCCAATGTGGTGCACATGGGCGATGACTTCGTCACCTACGGCTTTCCCTTCGTCGACGTCGAGAACGGCGGCTCCGTCTCGGGCATGATCGCCGGGTGTGAGAAAGTCCTCGCCACCGTCCCCGCTGACGCCAAGTTCATTCCCGGACACGGCCCACTCTCCACCGCCGCCGACGTTCGCACCTTCATCCAGATGATGAAAGACACGCGCGCCGTCGTCGCCGCCGCGGTCGCCAAGAAACAGACACCCGCGCAGATGAAGCAGGCGAAGCTGCTCGCGGCCTGGGAGAAGACGTACGGCGGGCGCTTCATCAAGAGCGAGGACTGGATCGACGCGCTCTACGACGACGTCACCCACAGCAAGACCGGGACCGAGCAATACAAGCCGCACGGCCACGGCGCCGAAAAGCCAAAGCCCTAGGCAAATTCGTGGGGGAGGCGGGCGACCCCGCTCACCCGAAGCGAGAAGAAACTGAAGCCCAACGCAGCGCCGTTACATCAATCTTCTAGCGAGGTCACATGAATACTGCGACGCAACCATCCCGCGGCAAGCTCTGGACCGGCCGCGTCCTCTCCGCCATCCCTGTCCTGTTCATGATCGGCGGCGGCATCATGAGCCTCGGCAAACCGCCGCAAGTCGTCGAGGGCATGAAGAAATTCGGCTACCAGGAAGAATCCATCCTGCTCATCTCCATCCTCGAGATCGGCTCGGCGCTCATCTACGCCATACCACAGACAGCGGTGCTCGGCGCCATCCTGATGACTGGATACCTCGGCGGCGCGGTCGCCACCCATGTCCGGATCAACGACCCGGGCTGGCCGATGGCGGTCACCATGGGAGTCCTGGTCTGGCTCGGCCTCTATCTGCGCGATCCACGCCTGACCGCGCTCGTCCCGCTGCGCAAAATGGAGTAGGACACGCCTGCAACGCCTTTTAGCAGGGTCATGCTGAGTGACCGAGGGGCCCCAGCGATTTCGCCAGCTGGGGTATCGGTCCCGCAGCTGACCAAACGGTCGCGGAGGTGCTATCCTCCCCCGCCATGAAAACCAAATTCTTTCTGCTCGCACTCGCCCTCACGCTCGCCGTCTCCACTGCAACCGCTAAGGATTCCGGCGCCGCCACCGCCGAGAAGCTCGAACGCCAGATGTTTGACTGGATGGTGGCGAAAGACTGGGCGTCCCTCGGCGCGCACATCGCGCCGCACTTTCAATCCCTGCACTCCGATGGCGCGCGCGACCGCGCCGGCGAACTCGAGCTCATCAAGAACCTTCACATGACCAAGGCGCCCACCTTCACCGACTTCAAGGTCACGCGTTCGGGCGACCTGCTCATCATCACCTACCGTGCCGCGAGCGATGAGGTCATCGACGGGAAGTCGCAGGCCGGTAAGGCGAACCCGCACATGAGCGTCTGGCAGAAGACGTCCGCGGGCTGGGTCTGGATATCGCACGCGAACATCAACCAATAGCTGTGTCTCGTCATCCTTCGCGCCCCGCCGCAGGCGCGGAGGATCTGTCGTCACTTCTTGCCTTGTTTGCCTGGCCGCTCCGGCTTCTTTTTCTTGTTCGCGGCACGGTGCTCGGGATCCACGCCCAGCGTCCACGAGGGTGGATCGCTCGCCGGAAACGACTCTTCCAGGTTGGCGTCGATCTCCTGATCGGACATCGACGGTTCTTCAGTCCGCGGTTCTTCAGTCCGCGGTTCGTCAGTCCGCGGTCCGGTGGTCCGCGGCTTCCCTCGCTTGGCCATAGCGTCTCTCAAGCTACTATCGGGATCGGCCTCGTCGCAACCATCTTCACAGCCTGCCTCACCGCATGCAGGCTCGGACAAAGCGGCGTAGTATTTATGCTTTAGCGAGAGGACGCTCCCGAGCGTCCTCTCGACTCTCGCTTCGCCCGAGGTGAGGAATGCCTCAGTCTCAAATCCTGCCGGCCGGCACCAAGGCTCCTGATTTCACCCTGCACGTCACTCCTGACCAAACGCTTTCACTCTCCGAGTTGCGCGGCCAGCCCGTCGTGCTCGCCTTCTATCCCGCCGACTGGAGCCCGGTCTGCGGCGACCAGATGGCGCTCTACAACGAGATCCTTCCCGAGTTCCAGAAGTTTAAGGCTGAGCTCCTCGGCATCTCGGTCGACGGCGCCTGGTGCCACGCCGCCTACGCCCGCACCAACAAGCTGCACTTCCCGCTGCTCTCCGACTTCGAACCCAAAGGCGAGGTCGCGCGGAAATACGGGGCTTACCGCCAGCAGGAAGGCATCACCGAGCGCGCGCTTTTTGTCATCGACCCTGAAGGCATCATCACCTGGAGCTACTGCTCGCCCGTCGCCGTGAATCCTGGCGCCGATGGCATCCTCGAAGCCCTCGAAGAGATGCAGAGCAAGCGGAAGAAGGCATCATGACCACACTCAGAGTACCGGTTGGCGCAGACGACCATGTGCAAGGCCCAGCCACCGCCGCCGTTACCCTGGTGGAGTATGGCGACTATGAGTGCCCACACTGCGGGCACGCCTATCCCATCGTCAAGCAGTTGCAGGAGGAGTTCGGCGATGACCTGCGCTTCGTCTTCCGCAACTTCCCGCTCGCGAACGCTCATCCCCACGCCCAGCTCGCCGCGGAAGCCGCTGAAGCCGCCGGCGCGCAAGGTAAGTTCTGGGAGATGCACGATTGGTTGTTCGAGAATCAGGACGACCTCAGCAGCGAGAACATCGTCGCCGGCGCCGAGGAGTTGGGCTTGGACATGAAGCGTTTCGTCAACGACAGCGAATCGCGCAAGTTCCAGGAGAAGGTGAAGCGCGATTTTGCCGGCGGCGTCCGCAGCGGCGTGAATGGCACGCCGACATTCTTCATCAACGGCGTCCGTCACGACGCCGACTTCGAATACGAGACCCTGACCGCCGCCATCCAGGCTGCGCTGGCCGAAGCCGCTTAGCATGCGGCAGGATTCGCGGCCTCGAGGCACGAACATTGCTCGACGCCATCCACCACCAGGCACGAAAGCACACCGGCATCGACATCGGGGTGGACAGCGTCCCCGTTGCTTCGATAGGCTCTTCACCCGAACGGAGGCCCTATGCCAGACGACGATCCACGATCGGGCCCGTCAAATCCCACCCGCCGGAAATTCCTTAAGACCACGGGAAGTACTGCGGCAGCGTCCGTGATCGCTGCGTACGTACCCACGCGCGCGAACAGCAGCGCCGCAGAGAGTGGCACGGCCGTGGCAAGTGCGGACGCCCCGAACATCGCGGGCGCGGTCCCCATCACGCTACGCATCAACGGCAAGGACCACCAACTGCGCGTCGACCCTCGGACGACGCTGCTGGATTGCGTCCGTGAGACCGTCGCTCTCACCGGAACAAAGAAGGGCTGCGATCACGGGCAATGCGGCGCGTGTACCGTGCACGTGAATGGCCGGCGCGTGAATTCATGCCTGAGCCTGGCCTTGATGCACGACGGCGACGAGATCACAACCATCGAGGGCCTCGGCACACCCGACGCGCTGCATCCCATGCAAGCCGCGTTCGTCGCCCACGACGGATACCAGTGCGGATATTGCACGTCCGGCCAGATCATGTCGGCGGTGGCATTGCTCAAGGAGCCGTGCGGTCCCGAGGACGCGGCGGTGAAGGAACTGATGAGCGGCAACATCTGCCGCTGCGGGGCCTACGCCAACATCGTGGCCGCGATCCAACAAGTCCGCAAGAACACTTAGCCGCGAGCAGGAGGGACTCCATGCACAGCTTCGAATTCATTCGACCCGCAGATCCCGCGGCGGCGGTTGCGACCGCCAAGCAGTCGAAGACGGCGCAACAGGGCGCGGATGTGCGCTTCGTCGCCGGCGGCACCACGCTGCTCGATCTGATGAAACTGAACGTGGAAACGCCCGCGCGGGTGCTCGACATCAATCGCTTGCCGCTCGACCGGATCGAAGCTACGCCCGACGGCGGATTGAGGATCGGCGCCACCGCCCGGAACGCAGATCTCGCCCACCATCCCACGGTGCAAAGCGATTACTCCGTCTTGTCGCAGGCCCTACTCGCCGGCGCAACGGCACAGATCCGGAATATGGCGACGACTGCAGGTAACCTGCTCCAGCGAACACGGTGCGCGTATTTCCGTGACACCGCCATGCCTTGCAACAAGCGCGAGCCCGGCACCGGCTGCCCGGCCATCACCGGCAGCAACCGCACGCTCGCCATCCTTGGCGCCAGCGAACATTGCATCGCGACCAACCCGTCGGACATGTGTGTGGCGCTGGCGGCACTGGAAGCGACCATCCACATACAGGGACCCAAGGGCTCGCGCGCAGTCCCCTTCGGTGACTTTCATCTTCTGCCCGGCAGCACGCCAGATCGCGAAACGGTGCTCGAACCCGGCGACCTCATCACGCACGTCACGCTGCCACCGCCCAGGTCAGGAAGCCGGCAGGTGTATTTGAAGCTGCGCGACCGAGCATCATACGAATTCGCGCTGGCGTCGGCGGCCGTCGTGCTCACAATCGCGGGCGGGAACGTGACTCAGGCGCGCATCGCATTGGGCGGCGTGGGGACCAAACCCTGGCGCTCCCCCGAAGCCGAGGCGGCTCTCGTGGGCAAGCCGGCTGACGCAGGCAACTTTCGCCACGCAGCGGAAGCGGCTCTGCGCTACGCCAAACCGCAGAGCCAAAACAGATTCAAGATCGAACTGGCCAAGCGCTGCCTCACGCACGCTCTCCAAACGGCGGCCACGGCCTGATGCACTGAAGGAGCGAACATGCCGACACCCCAAGGATCCCCGACCGTCTCTCCGGTCGGTCGCGACACGCCGCGAGTGGATGGCCCGCGCAAAGTGAGCGGCGTGGCGCAGTACACCTCCGACTTCCATTTTCCGGGGTTGCTGTATGCCGTGCCGGTCGAGGCGACCATCGCCAACGGCAGAGTCCTCAAACTCGACACCGCCGCGGCGGAGAAGATGCCCGGCGTGCGTGCGATCTTTCATCGCGAGAACATCGGAAAGATCTTTCGCTCGACCGTGGGCCAGGGATTCGACGGCATCTGTGAAGAGCGGCGCCCGCCGTTCGAGGACGATATCGTTCGCTACTGGGGCCAATACATCGCGCTCGCTGTGGCGGACACATTCGAGACCGCGAAAGCCGCTGCCGATGCGGTTCGCGCCACCTACGCCAAAGACAAGCCCAACGTCGATACTCACCTGGTAGCCGACGATGATCCCCCGGTGGTGCTGACCACCTACGGACTGCGCGAACGCCTGCAAAGCCAGCGCGGGGATCCCGATTCCGCGTTCGCCGGCGCGCTGGTCAAACTCGACCAGACCTACGCCACGCCGGCCGAGACGCACAACCCCCTCGAGCTGCACGCCACCACCGCGATCTGGGATGGCTCGTCATTGACCCTGTATGAATCGTCCCAAGGAGTCGTCAACCTCCAGGGCGTGCTCGCGCAGATGTTCGGCTTGCCCAAAGAGAACGTCCGCGTCATCGCCAGGTTCCTGGGCTCGGGTTTCGGCGGCAAGTTGTATCCCTGGACGCATTGTGCCCTCACCGCCGCAGCGGCACGACAGCTCGGCAAGCCGGTCAAGCTCGTGCTCAGCCGCAAGATGATGTTCCAGTCGGTCGGTCATCGCCCGCGCAGCCAGCAGCGCGTGCGCTTGGGTGCGACGCCCGAGGGCAAGCTTGTTTCGCTGCAGCACGACTACGTCTACCAAAGATCGATGCTCGATTACCACCACGAAGATTGCGGCGAGGCGACGGGTTTTCAATACAGCGTGCCCAACCTGCGTGTGACTTTCGGCCGCGCGAAGCGAAACATCGGCTCCGCCGCCGATATGCGCGGCCCCGGCGCGGTGACCGGGCTTTACGCGACCGAGTCGGCGATGAATGAACTGGCCGATCAGCTCAAGCTCGACCCGGTCAAGCTCCGCGTCATGAACGAGCCGAAGATCGACGAGGAATCGCGCCTGCCGTTCTCGTCCCGCCATTTGCTCGAGTGCTTCACGCTCGGCGCGGAGAAGTTCGGATGGTCCAAGCGCACGCCCGCGGTCGCCTCGATGAAGCGCGATGGCTTGACCCTGGGCTGGGGAATGGCCGGGTGCACGTGGATCGCCGGACGGTTCTCGGCAGAGGCGAACGTCGAGCTCCGCGACGACGGTACGGTCCGCGTCGCGTGCGCGACCCAGGACATCGGTACCGGCACCTACACCATACTGGCACAGCTCGGCGCGCAAAAGACCGGAGTGCCGCTCGACCAGGTCGAAGTCGCGCTCGGCGATACTTCGCTTCCGCCCGGCCCGATCTCGGGCGGCTCGATGGCCACCGGGTCAGTGGTCCCAGCCGTCTTTACAGCGGCCGACAACGCCATCTCGTCGCTGCTGCTCGTCGCCGTGACAACGCCAGGCTCGCCTTTCGTGGGGCGCAAGCCCGACGCTCTGGCACTCGAAGGCGGCCGGGTCTTTGTGAAGGCTGACGGTCCGGCGAAGGGCGTACCGTTCGCGGATTTGCTCCGGCGCGCCAACCTCCGCCTGGTCACCGGCAATGGCAAAGCCGAGATGTCCTTTGGTGATCCCAAGGCGAAGTTCTCCACGCACTCGTTCGGCGCTCACTTCGTCGAGGTCACATGGCAGCCGGAGATCGCGCGCTTGCGCGTGAGCCGGGTGGTGACCGTCATCGATGCGGGCCGCATCATCAACCCGCTGACCGGCCGGAACCAGATCCAGGGCGCGGTGGTGATGGGGATCGGCATGGCGCTGTTGGAGCACACGTCTTACGATCCGCAGAACGGCGCGCCCATCAACAGCAATCTGGCCGACTACGTGGTGGCGGTGAACGCCGACGTGCCGCCCATCGACGTCCATTTCCTCGACTATCCCGACAAAGAGATCAACCCGCTTGGCGCCCGCGGCATCGGCGAGATCGGCTTGGCCGGCATCGCCGCCGCGATCACGGCAGCAGTCCACCATGCAACCGGAGTCCGCGTGCGCGAGCTGCCGGTAAAGATCGAGGACCTGTTGGCGTGATGCGTTCCCGTCTGCTGCGCGCGAGGCACCTCGCGCTCTTTTGTCTTCTGTCGTGCGCCTTCGTCCACGCTCAGGGAGGGCCTCCCCGGCCCGGCACTGATACGTCTGGAGCGGCTCTACCTCCGGAGTAAGCGCCCTGATCGGGCAGCAGAAGTCGAACGCCTTCTCACAGGGATGCTCACATCTGCTGACGCTGACCATCCGTTACGGGCGGAGCTGTTGCAACTGCAATCGGCATCCGGGCACGGAAAAGGATCGGCGACAACAGGGCCTTCGGAATCGGCGAACTCTCGTCATTAACACCTCCACGGACTCCGTGTCGGAGCAGAATTCTCCTCGACGAGTTCTGCGGGCGAGCAATGCGCTGCGAGCCGCAGCTGGCTCGCCCGCTGGCAGGGAACGGCGCCCGTCTGTGAAGACGGCCGCCGTTCACGTTGGGTGCGACAAGGATTCCGCGTCGTGCGGTCTAAATCACCGCCAGTATTCGACGCGCCAGCGCCTCCAGCGTGTCTGCTTGCGCGTTGGTGAGTTGTTTGCCACGTTGGGCTTCGACCGAGTTGATGAACGCCAGCAACCGGCTCGGTGAATCGGAATGCTGCTGGATGAGAGCGACCGCCTTTTGCGCCTTGACCGACCGCCGCGGAGCTAATGAATGTAGAAACGGCTGGCTTGAGCCTAAGTGGGCTCTTGCTGGCGCTGCGCTCACTGTGCAACAAAGAAGTGGCCGTCTGCGAAGACGGCCGCGGTTTGCGTTGGTTTCGGGTCTGTCGTAGCTTCCTGACTCACTTCAGCGAGAACTGCACGTCGTGCGTGGTGCCGTCGTTGAGCGTTGTCCGGATCAGATACGTGCCCACACCGTATCCCTGCGTGCTCAGGTTGTAGATGTACTGGCCTGAAGACGCGTCGTATCGGAAGAGAGTGCCCGAATTGCTCGAGCCCGAAGCGAACGTGTCCACGGTCATGTCCACGGTTCCCGTGGGCGTGTTCAGCACCTTGTAGACCTGGATGTTGGCGATCGCATTCGAGACGATGGAGCCATCAGCAGCCGTGAGCTGGAACTTCACCGGGATGGTGCGCCCGGCCTTGAACACAGCTTGCCCGTCATTCAGCAGCGGCGAGAAGTAGCCGTTGAGGTTGAAGAGCACACGGACTGTGAGTTGCTGCTGCGATGAGTTGCCGCTGTGGTCCGTGGCAGTGAATGTCACGGTGGTGGTCCCAATGGGGAAGACCGCCGGAGCGTTGTTGGTGATGGTCGGGCTGGGATCGCAGATGTCGCTGGCCGAAGCGATGCCCGCGAGACTGGCGGCGGTTCCGGTCGCGGAAGCCGTCGGCAGGGTCACGACGATGCTGTTGGTGGACAAAGTGAGCAGCGGCGGCGTCGTGTCGACGACAGTGACGTGAGTGGTCGCCGTTGCGGAGAGCCCGCTGGGGTCGGTGACCTTCAGCGTGTAGGTGCTGGGCCCCAGCAGCGCGGCCACGTTGACCATGGCCGTGTTGCCGATGACGTTGTTGCCGGCATCCGTCCACCTGAAGGTCAGGATATCGTTGTCCGGGTCACTCGAAGCGGAGCCATCCAGCGTCACCGGAGTGCCGCTGTGGCTGCTGCATTCGACCGTCTGACTGGCGCCCGCATCCGCCACCGGCGGGCGGTTGGTAGTGCATACGCCCGCGCTGCCAGCATGGAAGATGGCGGCAACCTCGCCAGAAGTCAGGGCGCGGTTGTAGAGCTGGACCTCGTCAATCTCCCCTTCGAAAATCTCAGTCGCGACAGCAGTCGTCCGCCGGCCCAGTCTCACACTTCGAGGGGTCGTGTCCACGATATCGGACGGTGATCCGGCGGAAAATGCGGTTCCTGTTTCTTCGACCCCGTTCACGAAGATTCGCAGGTTTGATGCTGAACCGCCTCCATCAAAGACTCCCGCCACAAACACCCACTCGCCGGTATTCACCACTGAACTACTCATTCGACCCGTGTAATTCCCAGGAGATTTGTGATTGAAGACAACAATATGCCCATCACTGATGTACAAGAGCATCTCGTCTTCAAGGAAATCGTGAGCGAGAGAGAACACGCCTTGCGCACCTGTTTTCGTCGTCCGGACCCACCCAGTCACCGTGGCAGTTGTAGAAAAGCCCCAGTTCTTCGTCGGGGTCTCAACAAGGTCATCCACGCCATCAAAACTAAAGCTCTGCCTGACCCTGCCGGCAGCGAATGTGGTTCCATTCAGCAGGGTGCCGTTGTTGCCTCCGATTGTGTCGTTGGCGTTGCCGTCGCCAGGCCACCAGGCGACCAGGCCAGAGGGCGGGGGAGCGCATTTCGGCCCTAATGGCGCCAGCGCCACTCCATCGGGTTGTACCCCAACCCCGACACTTGTAACCACGGTGTTGCTCAGCACATCGATTACCCAGACAGAATTAGAATCTGCGTCCGCAACATAGGCGCGGGTTCCGTCAGCAGAAATGGCCACTGCGTATGGACCTACCCCCACCGCCACGGTCGCGATCACGGTGTTGCTCGCGGTGTCAATCACCGAGACAGTGCCGGATAGGTGATTTGGCACATAGACGCGGGTCCCGTCTCGGGTGATAGCCAGCAGGGTAGGAGCGCCCCCAACTGGTATCGTGGCCGTCACGGTGTTGCTTGCGGTGTTGATGACAGAAACGAAGAACGGCTCATGTTGGTTTTGACCGACCGTCACATAGGCGTGGGCCCCATCCGGGGTTATGACCACTCCAACCGGCTCCAACCCCACTGCTACGGTGGCAACCACAGTATTGGTCGCAGTATCTATCACTGAGACCGTCCCATTCGCCTGGCTCGCCACATAGACGCGGCTTCCGTCCGGGCTGATTGCAACTTCTCGAAGATGCGAGTTACCACCTGCTACGGTGACAGTGGCAATCACAGCGTTGCTGCCAGTGTCGATCACGGAGACAGTGCCTGATACCCCATTCGACACGTAGGCGCGGGTCCCATCCGGAGAGATAGCTACTCCGTAGGGGTTCGCCCCAACCGCTACCGTGGTGACGACTGAGTTGTTGGTAGTGTCGATCACTGAGACCGAAGCAGAACCGTAATTCGCGACGTAGGCGCGTGTTCCGTCCGGAGTGATAGCGACTCCATAAGGATTTGTCCCGACCGTTATTGTGGAGGTAACGGCAAAGCTCGCGGTATCGATCACCGAGACGGAATTGGAACTAGTATTCGATACATAAGCGGAGTTCTGAGCACACGCTGAAACAGCGGCCACGAAAACGACAATGGTGAAAACAACAACGGTAAGCTTCGTGCAACGCATTTTCGTCCTCCCCGGGTTGTCTATTTAACTTAGGGGGCGTCCAGAGATGTCACTTTTGCTCACGGCCGCGTCACATGGATGTGGAACGTAAGATAGAAGTCGCCACTGTTCGTGCTCTTGCCCGTTCGAGATAAGTAGCCCAGCCGAGCGCGGGCGCGTCCCGGACTGGTGGTTCCATCCGCGTTCACCACCGGGATCGGATCGATGAACCAATCTTTGCAGCCGCCGGAATCCGCAGAGTTGCAGGAGACCTGCACCTGGCTGGACTCTGCGGCTACGCTCGGCCACATGTTCAGACCGTAATGGCCGCCGGAACTATCGTTCGGTAGCCGAATGACCATGGAGCAGTGGAAAGAATCCCCCACTCTCATCGTCAGCATGTTGTGGTTGTCCTGTGTGCACTTGTCCTCCATGCGCGCGGCCAAGAACTGTGTTCCCCAGTAGGGCGGCGCGGCAGGCGCTTGATACCCAGGGTCTCCCGGTTGCACGGCGTTGCTGCTGGCGAAGGTTATTGCGACGGTGCGGGACGTGGAACTCAACAAGTCCAGCCGCCAGTCTCCCCAGACGATGCCGTTGTAGCCGTTCGCCACCAGGATCGAGACACTGCCGGCCACACCGTTGTTGTACGCACCGCCACCGTCGCTCTGCAGGTAGTACGGCGCGTTGCCGGCATCGTAATCGGCAAGGTAGGTGGTAACGGGGACGTCGCTCGCCGGCTTCCCGGCGAATGCCGCAGTAGCCACAAGGAGCACCACGAGAAACCGGAACCTGTTTGACATCGACGTTCTCCTTTGGTCGCGGATCTGAAATAGAAAAGGCCGCCGGTCCGATGCTGCTTTGGACCAGCGGCCTCCGAGTGTTTCGGTCAGCCGTCTTAAGACGACGTCTTAGCCTTTGCCTCTACATCACGAGAACCTGACCTTCTTGGTCGTGACCTCGGCCATGACGGGCAGCCCGTCCTGGATCTTCAATCGCTCAACTTCCCCGTGCCCTAACTCCTGGCAGTAGCGCATGAAGACCTCCCATGCCGGATGTAGTGAACTCGGGACATGCTGGGTGCGCGATCCTCTTCCAGCCGTGCCGTTACTTGAGCTCATCACGGTTGCCTTTTGTAAATCCCGCCCTTACTCACGGCCGCGTCACGTGGATGTGGAACGTGAGATAGAAGTCACCGTCTTGCGTGTTCGTGCCCCTTCGAGGGCTGTAGAGCAGTCGGGCGCAAGTGCGTCCCGGGCTGGTCGTGCCATCCGCGTTCACCACCGGGATCGGATCGATGAACCAGTCCTTGCAACCCCCAGAATCGGCAGCGTTGCACGAGACCAGCACATCGTCGGTCTCTCCTCCGCCACCTATGCCACCCATAGTCAGCCAGTAATTGCCGCCGGAACTATCCTGAGGTAGCCGTATGGACGTTATGCATGGGAACGAATCGCCCGGCTTCATCGTCAGCATGTCAAGGTGGTCGTACGTGCACTGGTTAAACATGTTTACCGCCAAGAACTGTGTTCCCCAGTACGGCGGGTTGGCGGGAACCCGATACCTGGGATCTCCCGGCCGCACAGCGTTCGCGGTGGCGAAAGTTATCCCAAAGGTGCGGTTCGTAGAACTTGCCAAATACAGCCGCCAGTCTCCCCACACGATCGTGTTGAAGCCGTTAGCCCACAGGACCGACAGTGTGCCGGCTACGCCGTTCTGGTAGGCACCGCCTCGATCGCTCTGCAGGTAGTACGGCATGTTGCTGGCGTCGTAATCGGCCAGGTTGGTGGTGACCGGGAGGTCACTAGGGTGAGGGTTTCCGCCCTTCTGTACCACGGCAAACAGTTCCGTGCCCTTGCCGATGCGGCCGTCGCTGTTCTTCACCACGACGTCGAACTGGGCGATGGCGGCGGTGTCCGATACGTTGATGTTAGCGACGACTTGCGTGGAGCTGACGAAGGTCGTGCCGTTGACGGTTACGCCGGCTGGGTTGTCTGTCCCGGTGAGGACGAAACGGGCAGCAACGCCGTTCTTGAAGCCCTTGCCCTTGACGCTGACGTTCAGGTTCACCGTGCCTTGCGCGGCGGAGGAAGGAGTGGTGGAGGTGACCTGGACCGTCTGTGCGCCAGCCGGGGTGGTCAGCAGCAGGCTTAAACAAAGTGTTCCGAGAATCCCGACGACGCAGGACCGCAAGCACTGGCGCGCCATATTCCCTCCACAGAGGTCAACTTCGCGTGGGGCCTGGGTAGTTACTGTTTGTTACGGACGGGCGGCGGGTTTTTCCGCCAAACGCCCACTTTGTGGGCCCTGTATACCACGGCTTGAGCCCACCAGAACGAACGGAGCCCAGTAATAAGGATGCCGGAAGCGGCTATGGCTGGCCAGCATCCGGCGCTGCGCCGTGGCCAGCGCCAGGTCACCCTCTCCTCCCGGCCGCTCCAGCCTCCGATAAAATTCGGTCATGAACTCCGAGGTCGAGCGGTCGTTCACTTCCCACAGTGTGGCCAGAACGGATGAACTCCCCGCTCGCAGAAAGGCGTCTGTCAGACCGACGAAGTCGTCTCCCGCAGGAACGTCGCTGTAATACCCGGTCCCCAGCGCCGTTTCGCAGGCGCTGAGCGTCACCAGCCCGGCTCGCAGGCGCAGTTCGAGGACCTCGTGGACTTCCAGCCTGCCATCGTCGCGCGCGTCGGGCTCGAGTTCGACGCCGGAAAACAGCGGGTTCACTTTATTGAAGAAGCCGTGTGTAGCAAGATGGATAGTTCCATAGTCGCCGGCCAGCCGCTTGAAGTCGGACTCGGTCGCTCGGGTTCCGACCAGCAGCCGCGCGCCGTGGGGGAGAAGCGTCTGGATAGCCTGCACCTCGCGCGTTGCGAAGAGCAGGTGCGAGCGAGAAGGTGCGAGTGCAAAGAGACGACGGTCCAGGCCCGCCGACCCAGGCTCTGCCGCCAGCGTGCTCGCTGACGGCAGGTACTGAAGAACATAGTCTTCGACCAGGAAGCGGGTGCGGGAGTCGGTCGTTCGCGCGAGAGCCGCAAATGGCAAGTAGTGGAGCACACCCTGCGGCACCAGGAAGAGCCTTCGACGACCGCGCAGCCAGCCGGCTGCCTCGATCGGATCGACCAGGCTGTGGCGCAGAGACTCCGCTGGAGGTCGCCACTGGTCGCCCGTCCGGCGGTTGAGCAGGTCTCGAAACAGCTCGATGCGCGTTTCCAGTTCCTCGAGCGAGACTGGCGACGAGGTCGAACGCAGCTGGTCGCGCGTCAAGACGAAGATCAGTACGGAGTCGTCGGCCACTACGTACTCCAGCAGGGCCGCATCGGCAGGAAGGCTCTGCCGGATACGCTCCGCTGTCGCGACGGTCGCCCGACCGCTCCGGCGACCATGCCGATCGTCGAGCAGGTTCTGATATTCGCGCTGCGCTGCCTGAAGTTCTTCCGAGAACACGGCCGCTGCGCGCCCGCGAAACTCGGCACCCTTTGCCGACTCTTCCTCGATCGCTCGATGCAGCCGCTGGATGCGCAACCGCAGTTCGAGCTCGTGCTGCGCAGCTTCGGGAGAGACGTTTCGTTCGAGCGGCGTGGACTTGCCCTGGGCGCGCAACCTCTCCGCGAAAGAGAACGCCTCCCCCGCCTTGTCCCTTCGCAACAGCAAGCGGATCAGGGCGATGTACACCTGCGACTTGTCCTGCAGATAACCGGAACGATAGCGCTCCTCTTTCAGTTCGGAGTGGACGCCTTCGATGATCTCGACCGACTGGCGGTAAGCCGAGATCGCTTCGTCCACGCGGCCCATGGCCTCGAGCGTCCGGCCTCGACCGTACGCTATCTGCCAGTTGAGGTCCGGGTTTGCGATCGGTGCGGCGACTTTCTCAGCTTCCGTCAGGCGAGCGAGCGACGGTTGCAACTCCCCCTGCCTCCGCAGCAGGTCGCCCAGTATCAACAACGCTTCCGCTTCTCCGGGCGCAGCGGATTGCTTGCGCGCTATCTCGAGCGCTTCTTTGGCGCTGACCACCGCACCTTGAGGATCTCTAAGTTCGGGCAGAGTCGCCGCCAGCCGGAGAAGGCTGGTGGCCATCATGTCTTGATCCGCCGCGGCGCGGGAGCGCTCGAGAGCGGCGCGGTACTGCACCGCCGCTCGCTCGTGCCGGCCGCGCTTGGCCTCCAAATCCCCGAGCGCGAGGAGATTGGCTGTCACTCCACGGACGTTCCCGATCGATTGCGCCAGTCCACTGGCTTCGGAAAAGTCGCGCTCCGCCGAGGGCAGGTCCCCTAGCATCAGGAACACCGCGCCACGGTCGCCCAGACCTTCGACCTTCTCTTTCTTCAACCCAGCAGCTTCGTACACTTGCAGGGCAGTCGCGTACTCAGTCAGTGCGGCATTGAACTTCCCCAACCGGACCAGTCCTGAACCGAGGCCCTTGTGCAGTTCGGCTTCTTCCTTTTTCATTCCCGCTTCACGGGCCAGTTGGAGCCCGCGCCCGAACTGTGCCTGGGCGTCCGTCAGCCGCCCCAAGCCGAGGTAACAGAAGCCGATGTTCCCCAGATCCTGCACCATCGAGGGCTTTAATCCCTCCCGTTCATCGATGGCGAGCGCTTGCTGGTAGTACCCCAGCGCTTCGCGATATCGACCCAACAGAAGGTACACACCTCCGATGTTGCCCAGAGTGTCGCTTTCTCCGCGCGCGAAGCCGGTGGCGCGGTGCAGCTCGAGAGCACGCTGATACTGCTCGAGCGATCGCTGGTAATCGCCCTGCTCGTCGTAGACGAGGCTCAGGTTGTTGAGCGAGGCGCCTTCGAGTTTACGGTCGCTGATCTGGCGGGCGATCTCTATGCTCTGCGTCAGGTAGTCAATGGCCTTCGGATAATTCCCCATCTCCCAGAACAGAAGTCCCAGGTGACTGAGGGTGCGACCCTCCTCCGCACGGTCGCCGAGCTTCCGCTTCATGGCCAGCGCTTGCTCGAGCATCTGCTGGGCGCGGGAGTAGTCTCCGAGTTTCTTGTAGCAGTTGCCGATCAGGCCGATGGTGATGGCTTCGTCGCGGCTATCGCCCGCGGCCCGAAACGCGGCCAGCGCAGCTTCGAATTCCGGCAGCGCGGTCTTGGCACCTTGCTCGGCATAGGTCTTGCGCGCCTTGGCTAGCAGATCGGCGCCGGGAGTGGGTCGCTCGTCCGCGCGCACCGCGGGCAGAAGTAGAGCACAGGCGCACAGTAGCAGGGCGAGCTTGAGGGTCTTACGCACTACTCCGGCACCGTGAACGTCACTGCTCGCGTGCGAACCACTTTGCCTTCCGGCAGGTGGGCGCGCACCCAGACGAAATACGGACCTGGCTTCAGGCCGGCCTCGATGGGCACGTGTGCTTGCTCTTGCTCAGCCTTATGGCCCCACACCCGGTGTCCACTTGGATCGGTGATGATCACTTCGTAGAACAGCGCTCGCGGGATCCCAGCCCACCGAAGATCAAGGTTTGCGGGATCCACCTTGGCATTCGGCTTCGGCTCGAGCACCCGCGGCTCCTGTGACGACGGTGCCTGACCGCGAGCTTCTCCCGCTGGCGAGCCCTTGGTTGATTTGGCAGGTAGCTGCGGAGCGGGCGTGACAACGGCTACTTGGGGCGCCTGCTCGCGGTGCGCGATGTTGTTCGATGGCGCCGCGGGTGCCGGCTGATCGCGCCAGACAAACACAGACGCCACGACCATCACCGCAGCCAGCGCGGCGGCCGCCGAGCCCCACTTCCAGCCCGGTGCGAAAGGCGTTGCACGGTTCGCGGGTTGGCGCACACGCTCCAGTAGGACGCGCGGCACCTCCGGCAACTCGCCGTCCTGCACCTCTAGAAGGAAGGCCACTTGCGCCAAACAGTGTTCGCAACTAGCGACATGGGCTTCAATCTCTCGCTGCTGTGGGTCCGGCAAGCGTCGTTCGAAGTACGCTGCCAGCCGAGCTTCGTCGGGGCAGCGCCAGGTTCGACGCGGAATCAGACTGGGGGGAGTCGGAGTCATCGTTCTTCTGTCCTACTCATATGTACGGACTTCGCCGTGCATTTTCCGAATCCGGTCATTCGAGTTCTTTCCTCAGCCGGTCAAGGGTGGCTCGGATCTTTCGATCAGCCGTCTGCGCATCGGGCAGCCCAACAAGACGCGCGATCTTGGCCAAGGTGGCTCCTCGACCAAAGCGAAGCTGAAGCAAGAGACGCTCGGGAGCGTCCAGCTTCGCCAGCCCTCGACCGAGCCGCTGCCATTCTTCGTGGGAAATGGCGCAATCCTCCGGGCCCCGCGTCGAATCGGCCACGTCGATCGACGGTGAATCCGCCGAATCAGTGGAGTCGATAGCTACGGTCTCGGATTGTCGTGACGCTAGAAGCCATTCCTGGCGCGAGCTGAACGACTGGCGCAGCTCCACGTCAGCGTCGCTGACCGCATCAGACGTCAACTGCGGAAAACGGCCGCGCAGCGCTAGGAACGTGTCGTCCAGAGAACGGCCTTCCTCGTATCGAAAGCGGTAGATCTCCTGGTGCAGGAGCGGCAATCGTTCGACGGAATCGAACTTGCGATGACGACCCACCTGCTTGCGGTACCAATCGAGCGCCAGGTTCCGAACGACGACCCGTAACCAAGTCACAAAGCCGGTGGCGCCTTCCGGCTTGAATTGCAACAGGCGGCGATAACCGCGAGCGTTCAACTGCTCACATACGAAGACGAAGCAGTCAGCCGCGCCTTCACCGTCCCAGATCGTGCGCCGCACTGCCTGGAGGATGATCGGACCGTAGCGCTCAAGAAACTCCGTCCAGGCGTCCTGCGCTCCTTCGG